>DASQGB010000096.1:0-12964 GCA_035632815.1 Burkholderiales bacterium
TCGGCGTGCGCTGGGACGTGGAGACGCTGATCAACATACCGGCCACGATGCTGATCGGCATCGTGCTGGTGATCTTCGCGTTCAACCTGGCGGCTCCGATCTCGGAGCTGTCCTCGACCATTGCGCGCGGCACGCTCGGCATCGCGCTCGCCTGCGTGCTGCTGTCGCTGATGATGATGATCACCCGCTCCAAGGCGGTGCCCCAGGTGATCGGCTTCCTGTCGATGGAGAACGGTCTTTTCTTCGCCGCCACCGCGGCCACCTACGGCATGCCGATGATCGTCGAGCTGGGCATCGCGCTCGACGTGCTGGTCGGCATCCTGATCCTGGGGGTGTTCCTGTTCCGCATCCGCGAGCAGTTCGACAGCCTGGACATCCGCCACCTCGAAAAGCTGAGGGAGGACTAGGCCGGTGGACAGCGTGCTCTTGGTCCTCAGCCTGCCGCTCGTCGGCACCCTGGTGCTCGGCCTGTGCGGCCACCGCGGCTTCGCGCGCGACCTGAACGCCGCCTTCAGCCTGGGCACGCTGATCGCGGCGTGCGCGCTGACGGCAAAGGTAATTGCCGAGGGGCCGCAATTCGCCTGGGAGCGCGAGTTCTTCGTCGACGCGCTGAACGTGTTCCTGGTCACCCTGACCGCCTTCGTCGCGTTCACCACGGCGCTCTTCTCGCGGCCCTACATGCGCGTCGAGCAGGAGCAGGGCAGGATGACGCCGCGGCGGCTGCGCCTGTACCACAGCATGTACCAGCTGTTCAGCTTCGCCATGCTGCTTGCGCTGCTCACCAACAACATGGGCATCCTGTGGGTGGCGATGGAGGCGGCCATGCTCGCCACGGTGCTGCTGGTGAGCGTCTATCGCACCGCGGCGAGCCTCGAGGCGGCGTGGAAGTATTTCATCCTGTGCGGCGTCGGCATCGCGCAGGCCCTCTTCGGCACCGTGCTCCTGTATATGGCGGCCGAGAGGGTGGTCGGCGCCGGCGGCGGCGCGCTGCTGTGGACCCATCTCAACGAGGTGAAGGGCGAGCTCGATCCGCGCATCATCACGCTCGCGTTCGCGTTCCTGTTCATCGGCTACGGCACCAAGGTGGGCCTCGTGCCGGTGCACAACTGGCTGCCCGATGCCCACGCCGAGGGCCCGACCCCGGTCTCGGCGGTGCTCTCGGGACTGCTGCTCAACGTCGCGCTCTACGCGATCCTGCGCTGCAAGGTGCTCACCGACGGCGCCCTGCAAAGCGCGCTCGCCGGCCAGCTGATGATGGGCTTCGGGCTGCTCTCGGTGGTGGTCGCGGCGTTCTTCCTGTCGCGCCAGAGGGACGTGAAGCGCATGTTCGCCTACTCCTCGGTCGAGCACATGGGCCTCATGACCTTCGCCTTCGGCCTCGGCGGCCCGGTCGCCAACTTCGCCGGCCTGCTGCACATGACGGTGCACTCGCTCATCAAGTCGGCGATCTTCTTCGCCGTCGGCCACGCCGCGCAGAAAGCCGGCACGCAGGTGATGCAGGACATCCGCGGCCTGGTCCGCGTCAACCCGGCGCTCGGCTGGGCGCTGATGCTGGGCTCGCTGGCCATCCTCGGCATGCCGCCGTTCGGCATCTTCGCGAGCGAGTTCCTGATCCTCACCACCGCCATGCGCGAGCAGCCCTGGGCGACGCCCTTTCTCCTGCTCGCGCTGGGCGTTGCCTTCGCCTCGGTATTCAGCCGGGTGCAGTCGATGGTGTTCGGCGAGCCCTCGCTCGGGCGGCTGCCGCACCCGCCCGCGCTGGTGCCGGTGTTCGTGCATCTCGCGCTCGGCCTGATGCTCGGCCTGTACGTCCCGCCTTACCTGGACGAGTGGTATCGCCAGGCCGCACGGATGATCGGCGGATGAAGCTCGAGCGCCGCATCGTCGATTCCCAGGAGTGGTTTGCCGACGCTCGATTGGTCGCCCTGTGGGCGAAGCCCGCCGCGATTTGCGCCGCTTACGCGGTGCGTGAAGGACTGCTCTGGCTGGAGCTGCCGGGGAAGAGCTATCCCGACCTGAGCGGCCGCTTCCCTTACGCGAGCCGCATGCAGCGCGCGGCGGCCGACCTTTACGGCGTGAGCGCCGAGGGCGCGCTCGACCGCCGTCCCTGGCTGATCCACGGCGACGCCGACTACCCGTTCGTTCGCGTCGAGGGCGAGGGCGTGCACGAGATCCCGGTCGGGCCGGTGCACGCCGGGATCATCGAGCCGGGGCACTTCCGCTTCTCGATCGTGGGCGAACAAGTCCTGCGCCTGGAGCAGCGCCTGGGCTACACCCACAAGGGCATCGACAAGCGCTTCGCCGAGCTCGAGCCGCTCGAGGCGCACAAGCTCGCCGCCCGGGTGTCGGGCGACTCGACCGTGGCCTTCGCCTGGGCCTACTGCATGGCGCTCGAGTCGGCCGCCGGCGTCGAGATCCCCGCGCGCGCCGCCTGGCTGCGCGCGCTGATGCTCGAGCGCGAGCGGGTCGCGAACCACCTCGGCGACCTCGGGGCGCTCGGCAACGACGGCGGCCTGGCGTTCGGCCTCGCGCAGTTCTCGCGTCTGCGCGAAGACTGGCAGCGCGCTTCGAATCTGGCGTTCGGCCACCGCTTCATGATGGACTGCGTCGTGCCAGGGGGAGTCTCGAAAGACCTCGATGCTGCTTCCCTGAATAGCCTTTTTCATCAATGCGATCTCATCGAACGCGAGCTGCGCGTGCTGCGCGACGTCTATGACGAGCACCCTGGTCTGCAGGACCGCTTCATCACCGCGGGGCGCGTGACGAGCGATCTTGCCGCGCGCCTCGGGCTCACCGGCCTCGCCGGCCGCGCGAGCGCGCAGGCCCTCGACCTGCGCTGCGACCACCCCGCCGCGCCCTACGACAGGCTGCAGGTGAAGATGGCGACGCACGCGAACGGCGATGTCGCCGCGCGGGTCGGCGTGCGCTTCGAGGAGGCCTTCGAGTCTTTGCGCCTGATCCGGATCTTGTCGAGCGAACTGCCGGGCGGCGAAGCGCGTCTTCCCATCTCGGTGCCGCAGAGCGGCTACGGTGCCGGATGGATCGAAGGCTGGCGCGGCGAGGTCTTCGTCGCGCTCGAGCTCGACGCGGGCCGCATCAGCCGCTGCCATTGCCACGATCCTTCCTGGCAGAACTGGCCGGTGCTCGAGCACGCGGCGATGGACAACATCGTTCCGGATTTCCCGCTCATCAACAAGTCCTTCAACCTCAGCTACTCGGGACACGACCTCTGATGTGGAAGATCATGCGGCAGATCGCGCGCGCCGGCATCGCTACCGAGCCGGCCCCCGCTTCCTCCGACGCGCTGCGCGTCGAAGCCGAGCGCATCCAGCGCGACATCCTCGGCATCCTCGGCCGGGCGCTGACCATCCGCGAGGTCGACGCGGGCTCCTGCAACGGCTGCGAGCTGGAAATCCACGCCCTGAACAACCCCTACTACAACCTCGAGGGACTCGGCATCCGCTTCGTCGCCAGCCCGCGCCACGCCGACATGCTGCTGGTGACCGGGCCGGTGTCGCGCAACATGGAAGTGGCGCTCAAGCGCACTTACGACGCCACGCCCGATCCCAAGCTGGTGGTGGCGGTCGGCGACTGCGGCTGCAACGGCGGCATCTTCGGCGAGAGCTACGCGACCTGCGGCGGCGTGGCGAAGGTCATCCCCGTCGACCTCGCCGTTCCCGGCTGCCCGCCGCCGCCGCTCGAGATCCTGCGCGCCATCCTTACCGCCGTGCGCCGCTGCCAGCCCGCGTCCAGCGGCAGGAGTTCGGGCACTTAAGGGCCTCGCCGTTCAGGAAAGCGCACTCGCGCATACCGGGCATTCTGGCTATAATCTGGCCAGAATGCGGTTTGAGATAGTCCTGGCGCCGGAAGCCGTCGAAGACCTGCGTAGATTGAAGGCCAACGAACGGACGGCGGTAAAGGCGGCGCTCGAAACCCATTTAAGGCACGAACCGGCCAAGACTAGCCGCAGCCGAGTCAAGCGCTTGCGCGGCATGGCGCGACCGCAGTACAGGCTTCGGGTCGGGGAGGTTCGTGTGTTCTACGATGTTGCGGGTTCGAGCGTGGAAGTACTGGCGATCGTACCCAAACCGGAGGCGGAGTCATGGCTAGCACGGTGCGGAAGCCCAAAATGAAGGAAGTGCCTCTCTCGGAGGTCAAGGACGACTTGTCCCGCTTTCTGCGAGAAGCTGAGACGCAGGACGTCGTCATCACTCGTCACGGCAAACCAGCCGGTGTCCTCATTGGATTCAAATCGGAGGATGACTGGTTCGACTACCGGCTTGAGAACGATCCACGTTTTCTACAGCGCATCGAGCAGGCTCGGGCGAGTATCCGAGCGGGCCGGGGCGTGAAACTGGAAGACGTAAAGTGACAGTGCGCTCTAACAACCCAGTGAACGCGGTATCAGATGCCGCAATCGAACAAGGAGGCTCGAGCAATGGGCAGATCGACTAGTCGCAATCTTCGCAACCGCAGGCGAAAGCAACAGATTGGCAAAAGGCTGCGGCAACAAAGTAAACAAAAAGGGAAACTTCGGAGCCTCGCGCCGCCGCCATCCTCTAAGTAATTACCTCAGGGGAGTCTTACGGGTAGTTGACGACCCCGGGAGGGCGCTGCGGCAGCGGGATGAGCTCGGTCTCGCCCGGCACTGGCGGGAAGCGCCCTGCCTGCCAGTCCGCCGCCGCCTGCGCGATGCGCTCCTTGCGGCTGGAGACGAAGTTCCACCAGATGTAGCGCTCGCCCAGCGGCGCGCCGCCGAGGAGCAGCACGCGCGCAGCAGGGCTCGCTTTGATTACGATGTCGGCGCCCGGCCGGAAGACGAGAAGCTGCGCCGGCTGGTAAATCTTGCCCTCGTAGTCGATCGCGCCCTCTGCGACGTACGCTGCTCGCTCCCCGTACTCCGGGCGCAGAGTGAGCCGCGCGCCGCCCTCCAGGGTCGCATCGGCGTAGAACATGTCCGAGAAAGTGCGCACCGGCGAGCGCTTGCCGAACAGCTCGCCGATGATTAGCCGTAGCTGCACGCCGGTTTCCTTGATCACCGGAAGGTCGGCGGCAGGGTGATGCGCGAACGCCGGCGCGGTCTCTTCCTGCTCCGCGGGCAGCCCCACCCAGAGCTGGATGCCGAAGGCGCGCGAGCCGGAGGCGCGCAGCGCGGGCGGGGTGCGCTCGGAGTGCACGATGCCGCGCCCGGCGGTCATCCAGTTCACTTCGCCGGCACGGATCGGCTGCACCGTGCCGAGGCTGTCGCGGTGCATGATCTCGCCTTCGAAGAGGTAGGTGACCGTGGCGAGGCCGATGTGCGGATGCGGCCGCACGTCGATGCCCTGGCCTTTGGCGAAGGCCACGGGCCCCATCTGGTCGAAGAACACGAACGGGCCTACCATGCGGCGCTTGGCATCGGGCAGGGCGCGGCGCACCTGGAGGCCCTCGCCGAGGTCCCGCGTGCGGGGAACGATCAGCGCATCGAGCGGCATTGCCGATGATGACATGAGGAATCCGCCATGGGCGAGATGATCAGGTTCAAGCGGCCGGACGCAAAGGACTGCTCCGGGTACTACGTGAAGTCCGGCTCGGGCGACAAGGCGCCCGCTGTCGTGGTGATCCAGGAATGGTGGGGGCTGAACGACCAGATCAAGGGCGTCGCCGAGCGCTTCGCCGGCCTGGGCTACCGCGCGCTGGTGCCCGACCTCTACCGCGGCAAGCTCACCGTGGAGCGGGAAGAAGCCAATCACCTGATGAGCAACCTCGATTTTGGCGACGCGGCGAAGCAGGACATCGCCGGCGCGGTGCAGCATCTGGGCAAGGCCGGCGCCAGCGTAGGCGTGGTGGGGTTCTGCATGGGCGGCGCGCTGACCGTGCTCTCGGCGGCCTTCGTGAAGGGTCTCGCTGCCGCGTCGTCCTGGTATGGCTTTCCCCCGGAGGGGGCGGCCGACTTGACGAAGATCAAGATCCCGATCCAGTTCCACTTCGCCTCCAAGGATGCGTTCTTCACCCCCGAGGCGGCGCGCATGCTCGAGGCCAGGCTCGAAGCCGGGAAAATCAAGTTCGAGAGCTGGTGGTACCCGGCCAACCACGCCTTCGGCAACGAGAAGGGCGAGAACTACGATGCCGTGGCGGCGAAGCTCGCCTGGCAGCGCACGGTCGATTTCCTGGCTAGATATTTGAAATAGACATGCAGTAGGCTCGTCGCTTGCATGGTTATGCGGGTCCGCACTTCATGCCCGCGATTGCGTATGCCCTTATTCAATCAACGATGGCATTTTTCCAAACTCCACATTTCGCAGTCCCCCGACGCCGCCGGCGTCTACCTGCTGTGGGAGCGTTACGAGCCGACCTATGTCGGGGTCGCGCTCGGCGACCCCGCGACCATCCGCTCCGAGCTCACCCGGCACCTCGATAGCGGCAAGCCCCCCGGCAAGGGCGCCACCCACTTCAGCTTCCAGCTCTCGGCCAGCCCCAAGCAGCTCGCCCAGCAGCAGATCGAGGACCATCTCGACATGTTCGGCGAGTGGCCGCGGCACAACCGCGGCGATCCATAGCGTTCGCGGCGCATTACTTGCTCCGTCCGGATCATGTCGAGCGAGCTGCAAAGCTTCCCGGAGCAGGACAAGGTCAGCGCCGCTAACGATCGCCAGCTCCTCATTTGGGCAAGGGAGCTCGGCGTCACGCTGGAAGAGCTGCGCTCGGCGGTGGAGTACTGCGGACCGATTCCGGAGATGCGGGACCAGTTGAAAAGCTGAGGCAGGAACGCTTTTTGCAAGACGTTCCCGCTATGAGCGCCAAAGGCAGCTATCGCGTCGGAATTACCGGTTCCTACGGGGGCCTCAACCTCGGCGACGAGGCCATCCTGCACTCGATGATCGACCAGCTGCGCCGCGAGCTGCCGGGGGTCGAGATCACGGTTTTTTCGCGCGATGCGGAAGACACCAAGCGCCGTCACGGCGTGGAGCGCGCCGTCCCGGTGCGCAAGATGTCGCGCGCCGAGGTGATCCCGGAGATCGAGCGCCTGGACCTCCTGCTCTGCGGCGGCGGCGGCATCCTGTACGACGCCGAGGCGCGAATTTACCTGCGCGAGGTCATCGTCGCCAAGGAGCACGGCGTGCCGGTGATGCTGTACGCCGTCGGCGTCGGCCCGCTCAAGGATCCGGCGGTGCAGGCGGCGGTGCGCGATGCGCTCGAAGGCGTGCAGGCGATTACCGTGCGCGAGCGCAGCGCGCAACGCGCGCTGGAGGAAGCGGGTGTGCACCGCGACGTAGTGGTCACGGCCGATCCGGCGCTTCTGCTCAAGCCCGAGCCACTCCCGCGCAGCATCCTCAAGACCGAGGGACTGGAAGGACGCCGCCGCCTCATCGGCATGTCGGTGCGCGAGCCCGGCGTCGCGGCGCCCGACCTCGACGAGAAGAAGTACCACGGGCTGCTCGCCAACGCCGCCGACTTCATGATCGACCGCTTCGACGCCGACATCGTGTTCGTGCCGATGGAGCGCTCCGTGCTCGACACGCAGCACAGTCACGCGGTGATCGCGCAGATGCTGCGCGCGCAACGCGCCACGGTGCTGAAAGGCGAGTACTCCTCCGGCCAGATCCTCAGCCTGATGGGCCGCTTCAATTTCGCCGTGGGGATGCGGCTGCACTTCCTCATCTTCGCCGCGATGCGCAACACGCCTTTCATCGCGCTGCCCTACGCCGGCAAGGTGAGCGGCTTCCTCGAGGACCTGAAGCTGCCGACGCCGCCGATCAACCTCGTCAACCCGGGCCGGCTGATCGCGCACCTCGACGAGTCCTGGGACCGCCGCCGCTCGATCAAGGCGATCCTCGCGAAGTCGGTGCCGGCGCTGCAGGAGCGCTCGAAAGAGACGATCAAGATCGCGCTGCGCCTGGTCGCCGAAAAGAACCTGCATCCGGTAAAAGAAGCGGCGTAGCGCGTGCCGGTCCTCGCCCAACCCGCGGCCGAGACTCGTATCGAGCTGCCGCCGCGGCGCGCGCTGCTGGCGGCCGAGACCGACGTGCTGGTAGTCGGCGGCGGGCCGGCGGGCATCGGCGCGGCGATCGGCGCCGCCGATGCCGGCGCCCGCGTGGTGCTCGCCGAGCGCTACGGCTTTCTCGGCGGCAACGCCACCGCGGCGCTGGTGATGCCGCTCATGTCGTTCCATACCCAGCGCCCGCAGCCGGAGAAGAAAGGCGCGATCACGCTGTTGCCCACCGACCACGGGCCGGGCGAGGCGGTGGTGGCGGGCGTGCTGGCGAAGCTGCTCGAGCGCCTGGTGAAAGTCGGCGGCGCGATCGCGCCTTCGCTCGCCACCGGGTATGTGGTGCCCTTCGACCCGGAATGGTTCAAGCTGGTGGCGGTCGATCTGCTCGACGAGGCCGGCGTGCAGCTCCTGTTCCACGCGCTCGCGAGCAGCGTGCTCGGCGCCGACCCGGTGGAAGGCGTGGTGTTCGAGACCAAGTCGGGGCCCATCGCCGTGCGTGCCAAGGTCACGGTCGATTGCACCGGCGATGCCGACGTCGCGGTGCAGGCCGGCGCGCCCTTCGAGATCGGCCGCGCCGACGGGCTGGTCCAGCCGATGACGCTGATGTTCCGCATGGCCGAGTTCCAGCGCGCAGCCTTCGAGAACTATGTCAAGGAGCACCCGAAGCAGTGGCGCGGCGTGCACGGGCTGTGGGACCTGGTGCGCAAGGCGACCGAGGCCGGCGAGCTCAAGCTGCCGCGCGAGGACATCCTGTTCTTCGCCACGCCGCACGAAGGCGAGGTCAGCGTCAACAGCACCCGCGTCACGCGCGTGCAGGGCACCAACGTCTGGGACCTTTCCTACGCCGAATGGGCGAGCCGCAATCAGATGCGCCAGATCGCCGCTTTCCTGCGCCGCTACGTGCCGGGCTTCGAGAAGTCCTACGTCATGCAGAGCGGGATCAACGTCGGCGTGCGCGAGACCCGGCGCATCGTCGGCGACTACCAGCTGAACGTCGACGACGTGCTCGGCGCGCGCAAGTTCGACGACGCCATCGCGCGCGGCGCCTATCCGGTCGACATCCACAATCCGAAAGGGCAGGGCACGGTGCTCAAGCGCCTGCCGCCGGGGGAGGCCTACGACATCCCGCTGCGCTGCCTGATGCCGCAGAACGCCGAGGGCGTGATCGTCGCCGGGCGCTGCCTGTCCGGCACCCACGAAGCGCATTCCTCGTACCGCGTCATGCCGATCGTCATGGCGACCGGCCAGGCGGCGGGCGTGACCGCTGCGCTCGCGGCGCGGCGCAACGCCATGCCGCGCGAGGTGCCGGTCGGCGACGTGCAGCAGGAGCTGAGACGCCAGGGCGCCAGCCTGCGCAGCGATGAGCCACAGAAATCCGGCGCTACTCCAGCCGAATATTCAACTTCTTGACGAGCCGCGCGGACTTCTCGCCTTAGGAGATCGATTCGATCTGCCGCAGCTCCTGGTACGCGCGGCCAAACCGGTTGGCGAGAAAATCAGGCAGCTCGATCTCCTCCTGCCTGATGAAGCCGGCGCGAGGCAGCCTGCCTTCCCGAAACAGGTCGAGCGCCGCACAAACGCCCGCCGCGGTGGTGATCTGTATCGCGCTCGCCGCAAGCGCTTCTGTCCGGTGCGCGTAGATCTTGCGGGCAAACGTTTCCTGGACCAGTTGCCCGTCCTTGACGCCGCTCGCCGTGACGAATATCAGTACTACGTCCTGCATGGTACTAGGAACCGAGCGGCGAAGAATGTTCGCCAGCGTCGCTTGATCGTGCTTGAGGCGAAGCTCCTCAACGAGAATCTTCATGAGATCGCGGTGCCCGGGATAACGGATGGATTTGTAGTCGAGATCCCTGACCGTGCCCGCCAGCGTTTCGCACAGCGTACCTATGCCCCCGGAGGTATTGAAGGCTTCGTATTCGACGCCGTCGATCGAAAAACGCTCCAGCCCCTCGAACGGCAGGAGGTTCACGCGCTCTCCGTCGCGAATGGCTTCGCAGGGATGGCAGTACTCATTGATCAACCCGTCCACGCTCCACGTGAGGTTGTACTTGAACGAGTTTGTGGGAAAGGCCGGCAAAGCACCCACTCGCATCTTGAGGTCGTGCACGATCTCGAATTTCTCCGTCAAATGGCGGGCGACGACACCGACGAACCCTGGCGCAAGTCCGCACTGAGGCATGAAAGCCGTATCGGCGCCGGCAGCGAGCTCTTTGATGCGCCGCGTCGCGGCGACATCTTCCGTCAGATCGAAATAGTGGCAACCCGCGGCTTTGGCTTGCGCGGCTGCCTGAGCAGCAAGGTGATAGGGCAATGCGTTGATGACTGCGTCGGCGCCGACCAGTAGCTGCTTGAGCGCTGCGGCATTCTCCGTGTCGACCACCGCGGTCGAATTCGAGATGGCGCCGAGCTTGGCGAGCGCAACTGCGTCCTTGTCGATCGCGCGAACGGTGTAGTCCCCGCAACCGGACAGCAGACGCGCGATCGTTTGGCCGATGTGGCCCGCGCCCAACAGCGCGATATGCATGATGTCCCCGTCTTTTCTGGCTGCGTCCGGGGGGGATATTAGTCCACGGCGGGCGCCGCGCCGCGTTGCCCGTAGTTGAAAAAGCGATATGGCTGCGAGAGGCCTTTGATTACATTAGCTGGGCCTTGAAGAACAACCTCGCTCCCGACTCTTCGCTGCGCATCGTGAGCGACGCGATGCCGGCGGCTGCCATGCGCTGCAGCCGCGACCTGCGCTTCCTGTGGGTCAATCCGCAGTACGCCCGCTGGATCGGCATGCGTGCCGACGAGATCGTCGGCCGGCACGTCCTCGAGGTGCTGGGCGTGGAGGTGATGCGGCAGATTCAACCGCTCATCGACCAGGTGCTGCAGGGGGAAACGGCGCACTTCGAGCGCCTCGCCGAGTTCAAGGGGCTGGGGCGGCGCTGGATCAGCGGCGTGTACGCGCCCACCTATGGCGCGGCGCGCGAGCCCGACGGCTGGGTGACCACCCTGGTCGACATTCACGAGCGCAAGCTGGCGGAAGAGGCGCTGCGCGAGGCGGACCGGCGAAAGGACGAGTTCCTGGCCGCGCTTGCCCATGAGCTGCGCAACCCGCTCGCGCCGATCCGCAACGCGGTGGCCATCCTCGGCAGGAAGGGGTCGCAGGACCCCGAGGTGGCCTGGAGCCAGGGCGTGATCGAGCGCCAGATCGACCAGCTCTCGCGCCTGATCGACGACCTGGTCGACATCGAGCGCATCTCGCGCGGCAAATTCCAGCTCCGGAAGGAGCGTGTCCCGCTCGAGGTGATCGTCGATATGGCGCTCGACACCAGCCGCCCGCAGATCAATGCCGCCGGGCACCACCTCTCGGTGCTGCTGCCGAGCGAGCGCGTGGCGCTGGAGGCAGACCCGGCGCGCCTCGCCCAGGTCCTGTCGACGCTTCTCAAGAATGCCGCCAAGCACATCAACGGCCGCGGGACGATCAGCCTCGGCGCCTCCGTCGAGGGGCGCGAGGTGGCGATCTCGGTCGAGGACAACGGCATCGGCTTCGACCCGCCGGCGGCGGCGCAGCTGTTCAAGCCGGGCCGGGGCAGCTTCGGCGCCGCGCCCGACCCCGAGGGGCACCTCGGCGTCGGGCTGACGCTGGCGCAAGGCATCGTCGAGCTGCACCGCGGCCGCATCCAGGCGTACAGCGCCGGCCCGAACAAGGGCAGCGAGTTCGAGGTGCGCCTGCCTCTCGCATCGCCGGCAGGAATCTCCGGGAAACCCGCTGCGCATGCGTCCCCCACCTCGGGGCTCAAGGTGATGGTCGCCGACGACAACCGCGACGCCGCCGACTCGCTGCAGCGCATCCTCGCGATCTTCGGCCACGAGGTGCGCGCCGTGTACGACGGCGCCGCCGCGGTGAAGCTCGGCGACGAGTTCAAGCCGCGCGTCGCGATCCTGGACATCGGCATGCCCGGCACCAACGGCTACGAGGTGGCGCGCGCGCTTCGCCGCAGCCTCGGCGAGCGCGTCACCCTGGTGGCATTGACGGGCTGGGGCCAGGAGGCCGACCGGCGCCGCGCGACCGAGGCGGGGTTCGACCACCATCTCACCAAGCCGGTCGACCCGGGCGCGCTCAACAATCTGTTAGCCGCTGTCGCTTCGAAGTAAGGGGGTAGTCATGCAGAAAAAACTCGCGGCGGCGCTCCTGGCCTGCAGCGCGGCCTCGCCTGCGATCGCGGAGCTCGTGAAGTCGCGCGCTCTGGTGGACCTTTCACTCGAGCAGCTCGCCAACATCACGGTGTCGTCGGTATCGCGGCGCGACGAGCCGCTCGCGCTGGCGCCGGCGTCGGTCTACGTCATCACCGCGGAGGACATCCGCCGTTCGGGCGCGACCAGCCTGCCCGAGGCGTTGCGCCTTGCCCCCAATCTCCAGGTCGCGCGTGCCGACGCCAACCAGTACGCCATCAGCGCGCGCGGGTTCAACAACACCCTCGCCAACAAGCTGCTGGTGCTGATCGACGGCCGCACGGTGTACACGCCGCTGTTCTCGGGCACCTTCTGGGAGGCGCAGGACGTGCTGCTCGAGGACATCGAGCGCATCGAGGTGATCAGCGGGCCGGGCGCGATGCTGTGGGGCGCGAACGCGGTGAACGGCGTCATCAACATCATTACGCGCTCGGCCACCGACACGCAGGGCACGATGGCGACGCTCGGCGGGGGCACGCAGGACAAGCAGCTCGGCCTGCGCTACGGCGGCCAGACCGCGGGCGCGAATTACCGCGTCTACGCCAAGGCGGCGCGCCGCGACGCCACCACTTTGGGGAACGACAGGGGTGAGCACGTCCAGGTGGGCTTCCGCGCGGACTGGACGCGGCCCGGCGGCGAGCGCTTCACGCTGCAGGGCGATGGCTATGGCGGCGAAGCGCAGGGCCAGGGCCGCGAATTCGAGGGCCTCAACCTGCTCGGGCGCTGGACGCGCGACCTGGGCGAGGGCGCGCAGCTCAAGCAGCAGGCCTA
>DASQGB010000097.1:0-4391 GCA_035632815.1 Burkholderiales bacterium
TAGGTCATGCGCGGGAATTCCTGAACGTTGAAGAAGTCCGCGGTGCGCAAGTGCTCGTCGCGCGCGCGCGGGCGGCTGCCGCGCTCGTTGTCGCCGGTGGTGAGCGACGCGGTTTCCACCGCCAGGTCGACGCTGCCGCTCCTCGCGGCGGCGTCGAGGGTGAACTTGCCGGTGGTCTTGTCGAAGCGGCCCATCATGTTGCCTACGCCGAAATGGCTGACCTGGAAATACGGGTAGGTGTGGTAGGGATCGATGGTGTAGGACTCGGGCGCCGCGGCGGCGGCGAGCGGCAGCGCGAGCGAAAGCGCGCCCAGCAGCAGTGGGGATTTCATGGTCCTCCTCCTTGTTGGATGTCGCAGCGAATTCTATCTAACGGGTCGCCCGGTAGGCCATGTAGGCCGCGGCGGCGCCGCAAGCGAGCGTGTACAGCGACAGCAGGATCGCCTGCGCCCAGACGGGCCAGCGCTTCGGTACCGGAAGGCGCGCCGCGATGGGCACCGCGGCGAGGATGGCGAGCTCGGTCCAGCCCAGGCCGGCGAGCATGTGCGCCGCCGCCGCGATCAGCGCGCCGAGCACGCCGACCGTCAGGCAGAAGGTCAGCCCCGCCTCGATATGCCGCCCGAGGACCATCTGCACCAGCAGGAAGGCGCCCGCGGCGGCGCCGAGCCCCATGCCGTACTGGGCAAAGGAAGCCGTCGCTGCCATCAGCGCGGCGACGCCTGCGCCCAGGCCCAGGCCCAGTCCCGCCGCGCCGGCACGCACCGAGTTGCGCTGCAGCGACGCGGTCCAGCCGATCGTCCAGGACGCGAACAGCACGAGGCCGCAGCCGGCGATGACCATCTGGAGGGGCGGCTTCTGCGCGAGGACCGTGCTGAAGACCCACAAGGAAGCCGCACCGAACGCGAGGCCGAGCACGTACTCGGTCATGCGCGAGGCCCTGAAGGCGAGATCGGCGAGCAGGCCCAGGGCCGGGGCGACGACGCCCAGCAGCATGATCTTGCGCGTGGCGGTGGGCGGCGTGAAGCTCAAGGCGCCCGCCAGGTAGGCCGTGGTGCAGAAGCCGGCCACGGCGGCGAGGCCGCCCAGGCGCAGCTTGAACAGCGCCAGCGTGACGATCAGCCCGGCCAGGAAAGGCGCGAGGCTTGCCTGCACGATCGGATCGTTCAGCCAGGCCTGCATCGGCTAGGCGCGAGCCACGCGGATCACACCCTTCAGCTCGCGCACCAGCGCGAAGGCGCGCTTGAGCTGGCCCAGATCCGAGACATCGAAGCTGAAGCGCATGAACGCGAGCTCGTCGCGCGACTGCGTGCGCACCGCGGTGACGTTGATCTTCTCGCGCGAGAGCGCGTCGCCGATGTCGCGCAGCAGGCCGCGCCGGTCCGCGGCGGTGACCGCCATGTCGACGGCGTAGCTGCCCCCGCCCCTGCCCCATTCGGTGTCGATCAGCCGCTCGGGGTGCTGCTCGGCGAGGCGCTTGAGCCCCAGGCATTCCTCGCGGTGCACCGACACGCCCTTGCCGCGCGTGACGAAGCCGCGGATCGCGTCGGGCGGCACCGGCTTGCAGCAGCGTGCGAGCTGCGTCATCAGCCGGTCCATGCCGACGATCAGCACGCCCGAACGCGGCGCCGCGGGTTGGGGCTTTTTGAGGATCTTCGGTTCCCCACCGGAAGGTTGAGAACCCAACTGCCTTAAATTCACCTCGTCGCGCGCCACCGCAACGAAGAGCGCCTCGGGATCCTTGAATCCCAGGCGCGCCGCCATCTCGTCGAGGCTGGCATGCGTCGCGCCCTCGCGGCGCAGCGCTTTCTCGAGCGTTGCGCGGCCCGCGGCGACCGTGTCGGCGTGCGCCTTGGCGTTGAACCACTGCCGGATCTTGGCCCGCGCGCGCGGGCTCTTGACGAAACCGCGCTCGGCGTTGAGCCAGTCGCGCGAGGGCCCGCCCGCCTTGGCGGCGATGATTTCGACGCGCTGCCCGCTCTTGAGCGGCGTATCGAGGGTCACGATGTGGCCGTCGACGCGTGCGCCGCGGCAGCGATGGCCGAGATCGCTGTGCAGCGCATAGGCGAAGTCGACCGGTGTCGAGCCGGCGGCGAGGTCGATCACCTTGCCCTGGGGCGTAAGCACGTAGAGGGTGTCGTCGAGCTTTGGCCGCTGGACGGGCACTTCGTCGCGCCAGGCGAGCAGCTCGCGCAGCCAGGCGATCTTCTCCTCGAAAGCCGCTTCCGCCCTGCGGGGCCTGCCTTCCTTGTAGCGCCAGTGCGCCGCCACGCCGAGCTCGGCCTGGCGGTGCATCTCGTCGGTGCGGATCTGCACTTCCAGCGTGCGGCCGCCCGGCCCCAGGACCGCGGTATGCAGCGACTGGTAGAGATTGCCCTTGGGCCGCGAAATGTAGTCGTCGAACTCCTTCGGGATCGGCTGCCACAGGTTGTGCGCCACGCCGAGCGCGCTGTAGCAGTCCTTCACTTCGGGAACGATGACGCGCAGCGCGCGCACATCGTAGAGCTGCGCGAAGTCGAGCCCCTTGCTGCGCATCTTGTTCCAGATCGAATAGATGTGCTTGGGCCGGCCGCTGATGCTGGCTTTCAAGCCGATCTCCTCCAGCTCGCGTGCAAGCGTCGCGATGGCACTGGCAATGTACTGCTCGCGCTCGAGGCGCTTCTCGTCGAGCATGCCTGCGATGCGCTTGTAGAGCTCGGGCTCGAGGAAGCGGAACGACAGGTCCTCGAGCTCCCATTTGAGCTGGAACACGCCCAGGCGGTTGGCGAGCGGCGAGTAGAGGTCGAGCGTTTCTCTCGCGTATTCCGCCCTTTCGGGGGAATCGTGTTTCGAAAACCAGCGCAAGGTCTGCGTGCGACTGGCCAGCCGAATGAGCACCACGCGCACGTCCTCGACCATGCCGAGCACCATCTTGCGCAGCACCTCGTTCTGGTCGCCCGGCGAGCCGCGCGTCGCCAACCTCAGCTGATAGAGCTTCTCCACCCCGGCGGCGAGCGCGGCGACCTCCTCGCCGAACTCGGCGCGCAGCCGCTCGATGCCGCCGAGGTGCTTGGGCGCGGCGAAGAGCAGCCCGCCGGCCCGCCCCTGGGCATCGAGGCCGATGGCGGCCAGGTTGGCCGCGAGCCCGAGCGCGTGCCCCCAAACCGGCTCCCCGGTCGACAGGAGCTGCCCGGCATACAGCGGCTCGGCGAACTCGAGCGCCTGCTGCAGCAGCGCGCGGTCGCGCTCCGCCAGGCCCTCGGCGATCGGGCCGAGCGCCGCGGCGCCGCTCTGCGGATGGAGCTGGACGACCGAGACCATGCGGTATTTTACGGGTATGGGTTGGCTGAGCGACTGGCGGCGCAAGCGGGTGCTGGAGAAGCATCGCATCGATGACTCGCTCTGGAATACGGCCACTGCAGGGCTCGCCTTTTTACCCCGGGGACCAAAATTGAAAGAACTGGTGCTGCTGTTCCTGGCGGAGAAGGAATTCGCCGGCGCGCACGGCCTGGAAGTCACCGACACGATGCGCGTATCGATCGCCGCGCAGGCCTGCCTGCCGATCCTCGAGCTCGGCCTCGACTGGTACTCGGGCTGGACCGGGATCGTGGTGTACCCGGGCGACTTCCGCGTCAGCCGCAGCGAGGTCGACGAGCACGGCGTGGTGCACGAATGGGACGACGAGCTCGCCGGCGAGGCGGTGCCGGGAGGGCCGGTGGTGCTGTCGTGGGACGCGGCGGCGAATGACCCGCAGATCAACGTCGTGATCCACGAGTTCGCGCACAAGCTCGACATGATCAACGGGGAGGCCGACGGCCTGCCGCCCCTGCACGCCAACATGGACCGCCGCGCCTGGCTGGCCGCCTTCGAGGCCGCGTTCCAGGGCTTCTGCGACGCGCTCGAGCGCGGCAGGGACACCTGGCTCGATCCCTATGCCGCCGAGCACCCTTCGGAGTTCTTCGCCGTGATCAGCGAGTCTTTCTTCAAGGACCCGCGCGAGACACGGCGGCGCTATCCCGACGTCTACGAGCAGCTCAGGCTTTTCTACCGACAGGACCCGTCATGACCAAGCCCCCCGTGCGGCGCCAAGCGAAGTACGTCCCCCTCACTCGCCAGCAGTTCGGCGAGCGCTTCGACGCCCGGTTCTACGACCCGGGTTTCGACGACCTGCGCCCAGAGCTGGCGAAGATCTGCGAGCGCGCTTGGGACGGCTACATCAAGTACCGCAAGTCGCCGCGCACGCGGCCGGCCGGGCCCGGGTTCGCCGATCCGTCCTACGCGGTTGCGGAGGAATGGCTGCAGACTCGCGCTGCGATTCAGGATGCGGAACGCAAGCAGAAAACCCCCTCCTCGCCTTCGCGCGTCCTGGTCGTCAACGGCTCGACGCGCTCCGAGCACTCCTGTCCCGGCGAAGT
>DASQGB010000098.1:0-6437 GCA_035632815.1 Burkholderiales bacterium
CAAGCAGCAGCAGCGCCGGGCGCAGGCGCTTGCCGCCCGCGGCGACGATGTATTCGGCGACCTGGCGCACCAGCAGCACGTCGGAGTCCAGCCGCTCGCGGATCAGCGCGTCGACGCGGCGCAAGTCGTCGGCGACCGGCGATAGTGTCTCAATTAGTAACTGAGACACTACCCGACCGGCGCCAGCATGGACAGAAAAGTCACCATTCGCTTATAATTCCAAGTCTTTGCAAGTGCAAGGCGCACCAACATGTACGCAGTGATCAAGTCCGGCGGAAAACAATACCGGGTCGAGGCAGGGGAGCAGCTTCGCGTCGAAGCGCTCGCCGCGGAGGTCGGCGCCGCGGTGTCGTTCGACCAGGTGCTGCTGGTCGGCGCGGGCGACGCAATCAAGGTCGGCGCGCCCCTGGTCTCGGGCGCGCTGGTAAAAGCGACCGTCGTCGCGCAGGGCCGCGGCGAGAAAGTGCGCATCTTCAAGCTGCGCCGGCGCAAGCACTACCAGAAATCGCAGGGCCATCGGCAGTCGTACACCGAGGTCCGCATCGACGACATCGTCCAGGGGTAGTAGGACAAGGCTAAGAGGCAAGCATGGCGCACAAGAAAGCAGGCGGCAGCTCGCGCAACGGCCGCGACTCCCAGGCAAAGCGCCTGGGCGTGAAGGTCTACGGCGGCGAGCGCGTCAACGCGGGGCAGATCCTGGTGCGCCAGCGCGGCACGCGCGTGCATCCGGGCAGCAACGTCGGCATGGGGCGCGATCACACGCTGTTTGCGCGCGTCACCGGGCAGGTGCAGTACGCGGTCAAAGGCGAGGACGCGAGAAATACCGTCAGCGTGATTCCGGCGTAGGCCGGCCAATACTCCATGCAAGCCCTATCGCATCCCGATAGGGCTTTTTTGTTTCCGGACCATGAAGTTCATCGACGAAGCGAAGATCGAGGTGCATGCCGGCAAGGGCGGCAACGGGGCGGCGACGTTCCGGCGCGAGAAGTACGTGCCGCGCGGCGGGCCTGACGGCGGCGACGGCGGGCGCGGCGGCAGCGTGTGGGCGCGCGCCGACCGCAACGTCAACACGCTCATCGATTACCGCTTCGCGCGCATCCACCGCGCCGACCACGGCGGCAAGGGCATGGGCTCCGACTGCAACGGCCGCGCGGGCCGGGACATCGAGCTGCGCATGCCGGTCGGCACGCTCATCCGCGACGCGGACAGCGGCGCGCTCCTCGCCGACCTGGCGCAGGACGGCGAGCGCGCCCTCCTCGCCCGCGGCGGCCAGGGGGGCCTCGGCAACGTGCACTTCAAGTCGAGCGTCAACCGCGCGCCGCGCCAGTTCACGCGCGGCGAGCCGGGCGAGACGCGCGAGCTGCGGCTCGAGCTGCGCGTGCTCGCGGATGTCGGCCTGCTCGGCCTGCCGAACGCCGGCAAGTCGAGCTTCATCCGCGCGGTCTCGAGCGCGCGTCCCAAGGTGGCCGACTACCCGTTCACGACGCTCAACCCCTCGCTCGGCGTGGTGCGCGTGGGCGACGCGAGCTTCGTCATCGCCGACATCCCCGGCCTCATCGAAGGCGCCGCCGACGGCGCGGGGCTCGGGCACCAGTTCCTGCGCCACCTCGCCCGCACCCGGGTCCTGCTGCATGTCATCGACGTCACGCAGTCGGACGCAGCGCAGGGGGCGCGCGCGATTGCCGCGGAACTGAAGAAATACGATGCCGCGCTGTACCGCAAGCCGCGCTGGCTGCTGTTCAACAAGATCGACCTGGTCGACGACGCCGACCGGCGCGTGGCGAGCATCATGCGCGCCCTGCGCTGGAAGCGGCCTGCCTTCAAGGTGTCGGCGCTGACCGGCGAGGGTTGCGTGCAGCTGTGCAAGGCGGCGGCGCGGGAGCTGTCGAGATGAGTCCGCTGAAAGACGCGAAGACCCTGGTGGTGAAGGTCGGCTCGTCGCTGGTCACCACCCAGGGGCGCGGGCTGGACGTCGAGGCGATCGCGCGCTGGGCGGCGCAGATCGCCGCCCTGATGCGCGAGGGGCGGCGCGCCATCCTGGTCTCGAGCGGCGCCATTGCCGAGGGGATGCAGCGCCTGGGCTGGTCGCGCCGGCCGCACTCGATGCACGAGCTGCAGGCCGCCGCCGCGGTCGGGCAGATGGGGCTGGTGCAATGCTACGAAAGCTGCTTTCGCGGCCATGGGCTGCACACCGCGCAGGTGCTGCTCACGCACGCCGACCTTGCCGACCGCCAGCGCTATCTCAACGCGCGCTCGACGCTGCGCACGCTGCTCACGCTCGGCGCGGTGCCGGTCATCAACGAGAACGACACGGTGGTCACCGACGAGATCAAGTTCGGCGACAACGACACCCTGGGCGCCATGGTCGCCAACCTGGTCGAGGCCGACGCGCTGATCATCCTTACCGACCAGCCCGGGCTGTACGAATCCGACCCGCGCCAGCACGCCGCCGCGAGCCTGATCGGGGAGGCCGATGCCGGCGACCCGCGCCTCGAAGCCATGGCGGGCGGTGCCGGCAACGAAACGTCGAAGGGCGGCATGCTGACCAAAGTGCTGGCGGCACGGCGGGCCGCGCGCAGCGGCGCGCATACGGTCATCGCCTCGGGGCGCGAGCCCGACGTGCTGCTGCGCATCGCCGCGGGCGAGCGCATCGGCACGCTGCTGACCGCGCGCACGGTGCCGCTCGCAGCGCGCAAGCAATGGCTGGCGGACCATCTCAGCGTCAGCGGGCAGGTGCGCCTCGACGCCGGCGCGGTCAAGGCGCTGCTGCGCGACGGCAAGAGCCTGCTGCCGATCGGCGTGGTCGAGGCGACCGGCGACTTCCAGCGCGGCGGGGTCGTCGGCGTGCTCGACCCGCAGGGACGCGAGGTGGCGCGCGGGCTCGCCAACTACTCCGCGGAGGAGACGCGGCGCATCATGCGCCGCCCGTCGGGCGAGATCGAGTCGATTCTCGGCTATGTCGACGAGCCGGAGCTGATCCACCGCGATAATTTGGTGCTTCTCTAACGCCCGCGCAGCGTGCGTATGCCTTCGGCCGCGTCGCGGATCGGCTCTTTTTGCGCGCAGAAGTATTCGCGCTGGAGCGCGACCCGCCAGTGCTGCACCGGCGGCGTGCTGACCGGTCGCCACGGGGTGGCGCGCCCGCCCCAGCTGCCGCCAGGATTGCCGACGGCATGGATGCGGTATTCCCCGGTCGAGCAACGCAAAGCCTCGTAGCTGACGTTCTCGGCCCCGGTTGCGCTGCGCGCCACGGCCACGTAGCGCACGATGCCGTCCTTCGAAACCCCGAGCGTCGCGCCATCGACGAAGAAGCGGAAATCGCCGGGCGGGCTGACCTGGAACTCGATCAGGTCGGCTTTTTTGGGGTAAGGCGGCAGTCCGGCCGGCTCATCGCCCGGCGGCGGTGTCTGCGCGCACGCCAGCACGGCCGCGCAGGCGAGCGCCGCGGCGCGTTTCAAGCGAGGTCGGCGGCGAGCGCGGCGCGCGATTCCGGGGCGAGGCGCGTGCTGGCACGGTACGCCGGGTGATCCACCCCGATCGACAACTCGGCGCCGCGGCGCAGCGCCTCGCGCATCGGCGGCGCGAGCTCGAAGCGCAGAAAATGCACCGAGGAGGTCTTCTCCTCGTTCTCGCGCTCGAGGTCCTCGTCGGCGATGGCGTGCACGCGCTCGGCGCCCTGCACCTGCACCCAGACGCGCTCTTCGATTCCCTTGAGCTGCGCGAGCATCGCGCGGCGTTGCTCCGGATCGGGGTATTCGATCAGCATCGTCGCCTTCCAGTTGCCGCCGTCGGGGATGAGCGGGTTGTAGGCGTCCAGCTCGCCCTGGATGCCCGCCTCCTCGAAGATGCGCTCGATGCGCAGCATCTCCTGCACCTGGTAGCGGATGGTGAGCTCGTCCTCGAATTGCAGCGTGAGATTCTCGCCCAGACGCACGGTGCGCGCCTTCTTGTGCTCCATCACGCGCGCACGGAAGGCGTTGCGCTCCCTTGCGTAGGCCTCCAGCGACAGCAGGCTGTCTCGGTTGATCATGTGCAAGAGGCTAGGCAGTCCGGCCTCATAAGGCAAATGGAAAGCTGCAATAAATCCGATCGAGACGGACTATCTGCGGGGCTATCTCGACAGCGCCGCTGCGATCTCCGAGAACGTGCGCGCCACCTCCGCGCCCGCGGGCAGCGGCACGCCGAGCTGGCGCGCGATCTGGGAGATGGAGAAGATGCCGCGCACCATGCCATCGGCATCGAGCACCAGGGCATGCTGTCGGCCCGCGCGGCGCAGCGTCTCGAGCACGTGGCCGACGCGCGCCTGCTCGACGTCGGCCAGCGACAGCACTTCGACCTGCGCCGCCGGCGTCATGATGTCGGCGACGGTGAGCTCGTCGCGGCGCAGGCCGCGGCCGGTGGCCGCCAGCATCGGCCGCTCGCCCAGGATGTCGGTCGCGGTGATCACCCCGAGCACCTTCTCGCGGTCGTCGGCGACCAGCAGCAGCCGCACGCCGCGCGCGATCATGAACTGGTTGGCGCCGGCAAGCGGCGCCTGCGGCCGGATCGTGGCGGGACTTGCGCGCATGAGGTCGGTCATCACCTGCAGGGCGGGGGACGCCTCCGTCACGCGCGCTGCCGGCGGCTGCGTCGGACGGTGGAAGCCCGCCGCCTCGCCCAGCTCGCGGATCGGCAGCGCCTGATAGTCGCGCTCCATCCTAGTGTGAGGTCTGCGCGGGGTCTGCGCGGCGGGTGCGGGCGCGCCGGTCGGCTTGCAGGAAGCGGTGCAGCTCGATGAGCGCCTGGCGATAGACCTCGCGCTTGAAGTCGATGACCGTCTCGAGCGGCACCCAGTAGTCGTGCCAGCGCCAGGCGTCGAATTCCGGGTGTCCGCTCGCGCGCAGCTTGACGTCGCAGTCGCGCCCGGCCATGCGCAGGAGGTACCAGATCTGCTTCTGGCCCCGGTAGGCGCCGCTGCGGCTGTCGTGGCGGATCCACTTGTGCGGCACCTCGTAGCGCAGCCAATCGCGCGTGCGGCCCAGGATGCGGACATTGGCGCGCGCGAGCCCGATCTCCTCTTCCAGCTCCCGGTACATGGCCTGCAGCGGGGTCTCGCCATGCTGGATGCCGCCCTGCGGGAACTGCCAGGCGTGCTGATTGACGCGCTTGCCCCAGAACACCTCGTTCCTCTGGTTGGCAAGGACGATGCCCACGTTCGGACGGTAGCCTTCCTTGTCCAGCATGGCCAGACCGCCTTAAGTTGCCTTAAGTTAGAATGCGCGCGACGATTTTTCCACAGCCCACCGACAATTACAACGCCAGGGCGGGCCCAATGAAAGCCTCCCGATTTTTCATCGCGACGCAGAAGGAAGTGCCGGCCGAGGCCGAGATCGCCAGCCACCGGCTGATGCTGCGCGCCGGGCTGATCCGGCGCCTCTCGGCGGGCATCTACACCTGGCTGCCGCTCGGGCTGCGGGTGCTGCGCAAGGTCGAGGCCGTGATCCGCGAGGAAATGAACCGCGCCGGCGCGATCGAGCTGGCGATGCCGGTGGTGCAGCCCGCCGAGCTGTGGCAGGAATCGGGACGCTGGCAGGCGTACGGCCCCGAGCTCGCGCGCTTCAAGGACCGCCACGAGCGCGATTTCGTCATCCAGCCCACCTCGGAAGAGGTCGTCACCGACCTCGCGCGCGGCGAGCTGCAGACCTACCGCCGCCTGCCGCTGCACTTCTACCAGATCCAGACAAAGTTCCGCGACGAGCGCCGCCCCCGCTTCGGCATCATGCGCGGCCGGGAATTCGTCATGAAGGACGGGTATTCTTTCCATGCCGACTACGCCGACCTCGAGCGCGAATACCGCAACATGCACGACACCTACACGCGCATCTTCACCCGCCTGGGCCTCAAGTTCCGCGCCGTGGCCGCAGACCCGGGCGCGATCGGCGGCACCGGCTCGCACGAGTTCCACGTGCTCGCCGATTCCGGCGAGGACGCCATCGCCTTCTCGCCGCAGTCGGATTACGCCGCGAATGTCGAGCTTGCGGAAGCTCTCTCCCCGGGATCCCGGCAGGCGCCGAAGGAAGCGCTGAAAAAGGTTCCTACGCCCGGAAAGACCAAATGCGAGGAGGTCGCCGAGCTGCTGAAGATCCCGCTGCAAAAGACGGTCAAGGCCGTGGCGGTGATGCACGACGAGCGGTTCATACTGCTGCTGCTGCGCGGCGACCATGAGCTGAACGAGATCAAGACGCAAAAGCACATCGGCGCCTTTCGCTTCGCCACCGAAGGCGAAATCCAGGCTGCATTGAAGTGCAAAGCGGGCTACATAGGACCACCCTCGGGTGGTAGCGGCCCCGTCGGCGCGAACGTGAAGGTGGTTGCGGACCGCACGGTGGCGGCGATGGGCGATTTCGTGTGCGGCGCGAACGAGGAGGGGTATCACCTGACGGGAGTGAACTGGGGGC
>DASQGB010000099.1:0-3450 GCA_035632815.1 Burkholderiales bacterium
CTCACCGGGGAGATCGCCGCCCGCTTTCGCATCGGCTACGCGCCGGAGGGCTGGCAGGGACTGAAGGAAGCCTTCCCCGAATACGACAACAAGATCCTAGTCGAATCCGGCCTGGTGATAGAAGGGGAAGGAAAGCGCTACGACCGCTTTCGCGACCGGGTGATGTTCCCGATCTCCAGCTCCCGGGGCGCGGTGATCGGCTTCGGCGGCCGGACGCTCGGAGAGTCGGCAGGAGCCGACTCAGGGGTATCGGCGGGCCCCAAGTACCTCAATTCGCCCGAGACCCCGCTGTTCGAGAAGGGGCGCGAGGTCTACGGCCTGGTCCAGGCGCGCGACGCCATCCGCGCCGCCGGCCGGGTGCTGGTGGTCGAGGGCTACATGGATGTGGTGGCGCTCGCCCAGTTCGGCGTCGGCTATGCGGTGGCGACGCTGGGCACCGCGACAAGCCCTGTGCACGTGTCGAAGCTCTTGCGGCTGGCTGATGAGCTGGTGTTCTGCTTCGACGGCGATGCCGCCGGGCGCAAGGCCGCGTGGCGGGCGCTGGAGGTGAGCCTGCCGCTGGCGCCCGACCACAAGCCGATCCGGTTCCTGTTCCTGCCGGACGGCGAGGACCCCGACAGCTTCGTGCGCCGGCATGGCAAGGAGGCGTTCGAGACCCGGGTGCGCGAGGCGCAGACCTTGTCGCAGTTCCTGCTTGCCCAGCTGCGCGCCGAGGCCGATCTCGCGACCGCCGAGGGCCGCGCGCGCTTGCTCTCGGTGGCCAAGCCGCACCTGCAAAGAATCGCCGCGCCGGCGCTGCGCATCCAGATCGTCAATGAAATCGCCCAGCTTGCGCGCGTTTCCGACGCCGAAGTTGCGGGACTGCTGGAGTTGCCGCAGCGGCCCCGTTTTGCAAAGCCGGCTCCCTGGCGACGCAGTTACAACGCCCCGGACTATCCGGAATGGCGCTTGCTCTTCAGCCTGCTCTCCAACCTATCGTTGGCAGAGCATGTAGACCCGAAAGTACTCGCTCCCGACCGGCCGGAATCTGCCGCCCTGTTAGCTATTCGCGACATCTGTCGCGAGTTTGAGGATCAGCCCTCCATAGGGTTGCTGCTGGACCGTCTCCAAGGCAATCAATGGGTTGAAGTGATCCTCCGAGCCCATAAGTATGGGGAAGACATGCGTTTCAATTCCGAGGAGGCCTCCAACGAATTCATACAAGCGCTGGGAAACCTGGACTTGGTTCGTCGCAAGATGGAGCTCGATGAGCTCAGGGGAAGAGGCCACATGTCCAACGAAGACCTGGTCATCTTCAACGTGAAAGTGATGGAGTACAAAAGACTGCAGGGGGCACTTCCAAGCCCTTGAGCTGTCAACTATAATGCGCGGTTTCGTTTTTTTCGGCACGCATTGATCGCCTAGCGGCGGGGGACGGATGGCCCAGAAGCGCAAGAGCAAGCTCAAGAAGGTCCACGCAGCAAAGAAAAAAGCCAGGGCCGTCAGGACCCTGAAGCCCAAGCACGCCCCCAGGCCGCGCGCGGCGAAGAAGCCGCAGCGCGCGAAGCAGGCCGAGCGCGCGCGCAAGCTCGCGCCGGCGAAGGGCACGCCGGCGAAGGGCGTGGCGGCGAAGGCCGGCGCCAAGCACGCAGACAAGGCCCCCAAAACCCCGATCAAGAGCGCCAAGCAGGCGCTCGAGATGCTCGAGGCCAAGGTCAACGAGGTCAAGGCCAAGGGCAAGCGCGGCCGCGGCGGACGGCGCGGCGGCAAGGACGCCTGGCTCATTCCGGCCGAGCTGCCGAAAGAAGACGCCGAGACCCGCCGCACGCGCCTCAAGAACCTGATCAAGCTCGGCAAGGAGCGCGGCTTTCTCACCTACGCGGAGATCAACGACCACCTGCCCGACGATCTCGTCGACGCGGAGCAGATCGAGGCCATCATCTCCACCTTCGGCGACATGGGGATCCAGGTCTACGACCAGGCGCCCGACCAGGAGACGCTGCTCATCGCCTCGGATGCGACGCCGGTCGCGCAGACCGACGAGGATGTCGAGGAGCAGGCCGAAGCGGCGCTGTCCACCGTCGATTCCGAGTTCGGCCGCACTACCGACCCGGTGCGCATGTACATGCGCGAGATGGGATCGGTCGAGCTCCTGACGCGCGAAGGCGAGATCGAGATCGCCAAGCGCATCGAGGAAGGCCTGCGCCACATGATCCTGGCGATCAGCGCCTGCCCGACCACCGTGCAGGAGATCCTCGACCTCGCCGACAAAGTCGGGAAGGACGAGATGCGCATCGACGAGGTGGTCGACGGCCTGATCGATCCGAACGCCAAGGACGACTTCGATCCGAAGAAGGCCGATGCCTCCCCTGAAGACGAAGAGGCGCAGATCGAGGAGGAAGAGGGCGATGACGAGGAAGCCGCCGAGGCGGCCCAGTCGGCGAGCATGCTCAAGCTGAAGGGCGAGGGACTGGACAAGTTCGCCCGCATCCGGCGCCTGTACGAGAAGATGTCCAAGGCGCTCGAGAACAAGGGCTCGAAGGACCGCGACTACCTGCGTGCGCGGGAGCAGATCTCCAACGAGCTGATGACCATCCGTTTTACCGCGCGCACCGTCGAGCGGCTCTCGGACAGCGTGCGCAGCCTGGTCGACGAGATCCGTCGCCACGAGCGCGAGATCCACGACATCAGCGTCGAGAAGGCGCAGATGCCGCGCCAGCACTTCATCAAGCTGTTCGCGGGCACCGAGGGCTCGAAGCGCTGGCTCGCCACCGAGCTCAACAACGAGCATCCCTGGACCGAGTCGCTGCGGCGCCTGGAGCCCTCGATCCTCGAGCTGCTCGGCAAGATCCACGCCGTTCAGCAGAAGATCGGCATCCCGATCCGCGACCTGAAGGAGATCAACAAGCAGATGTCGACCGGCGAGGCCAAGGCGCGCCGGGCGAAGCGCGAGATGACCGAGGCCAACCTGCGCCTGGTGATCTCCATCGCCAAGAAGTACACCAACCGCGGCCTGCAGTTTCTCGACCTCATTCAAGAGGGCAATATCGGCCTGATGAAAGCGGTCGACAAGTTCGAATACCGCCGCGGCTACAAGTTTTCGACCTACGCGACATGGTGGATCCGCCAGGCCATCACGCGCTCGATCGCCGACCAGGCGCGCACGATCCGCATCCCGGTTCACATGATCGAGACGATCAACAAGATGAACCGCATCTCGCGCCAGCACCTGCAGGAGTTCGGCTTCGAGCCCGATGCGCCGACGCTCGCCGAGAAGATGGAGATCCCCGAGGACAAGATCCGCAAGATCATGAAGATCGCCAAGGAGCCGATCTCGATGGAGACGCCGATCGGCGACGACGACGACTCGCATCTGGGCGACTTCATCGAGGACACCAACAACACCGCGCCGATCGAAGCGGCCATGCAGGCGGGCCTGCGCGACGTGGTGAAGGACATCCTCGACAGCCT
>DASQGB010000100.1:0-8304 GCA_035632815.1 Burkholderiales bacterium
ATGCGGAAACCCTTCCAGCCGTCGCCGAGCGCGAGCGGCATGGCGCGCTTGATGAGCCGGTGCTTGGCGAGCGCTCGCGCCTCGGCGAGCGGGATATTTCCGGTCGGCGCATCGACGTGATAGATGCCCGACAGAATAAGCTGCATCGGGCTGCCTTTCGCTCCGACGACGAGGTCGATGCCGCGCGCATCGCGGTTCATGCGCTCCTCGAGCTGGCCGACGACGAGCACCAGCAGCACGATGGTGCCGACGCCGAGGGCGAGCAGCAGCAGGCTGAGCGCCGTGTTGAGCGGGCGAGCGCGCAGGTAGCTCGCGGACAGGGTCGCCAGGTTCATGCCGAAAGATCCAGCCGCTTGTCGAACTTCTGCTTCACCCGCGCGTCATGGGTGGCCACCACCAGCGTCGCGCCATGGCGCTCGGCCTGGTCGGCGAGAAGATCGACCGCGCGCGCCGCCGCGGCGTCGTCGAGATTGGCGGTCGGCTCGTCGGCGAGCAGCAGCTTCGGACGGTTCACCACGGCGCGCGCGATCGCCACGCGCTGGCGTTCTCCCTCCGAGAGATCGGCCGGACGCCTCGCCGCCTTGTCCGCGACGCCGAGCGCCGCGAGCGTGTCCGCGACGCGCGCGTCGTCTTGCGCCGCGTGCGCCATGTATTGCGCAAGGCGCAGGTTGTCCCGCACGCTCAGATGCCTGACGAGGTGCAACGCCTGCAGCACGATGCCGACCGTGGCGCCGCGCCAGCGATCGAGTCGCGCGCCGTCGAGCTTGCGCAGGCTTTCCCCTGAAACCTCCACTTCTCCTTCAGCGGGACGAATGAGCCCGGCGATGACGTGGAGCAGCGTGGTCTTGCCGCAGCCCGAAGGCCCGAGGACCAGCCAGCGCTCGCCGTGTGCGACGCTCCATTCCGACAGCCGCAGCACCTCGGCTGAACCGTAGCGATGCGCGAGGCCCCGCACGGAGATCATTCGGTTACTTGGCAAGGCACTCCTGCAGCCCGGCGATGAACAGGTCCTTCGGCAGCTTCTTGCCAATGAACACCAGTACCGAGTGCTTTTTGTCGGCTTTGGTCCAGGGCTTGCCCATGTCGCCGCCCATCATCATGTGCACGCCCTGGAACACCACCCGCCGGGCATTGCCCTTCATCCACAGCACGCCCTTGTAGCGCAGGAGATCCGGGCCGTAGACCTGGATCATCCCCGACAGAAACTGCTCGAGCTTGGTGCCGTCGAAGGGCTTGTCCGAGCGGAATACGAACGACTCGACCTCGTCGTGGTGCTCGTGCTGTACGTCGGTGAGGAACTCGGGGTCGAGCTCGAGGATCGCGTTCAGGTTGAAGCCGCGGATGTCGAGCACCTCGTCGATGGGCGCATTGCCGAAGTTGACGGGCTTGATCGGCGCGCGCGGGTTCATCTTCTTCAATCTCTTCGAGAGCCTGGCCGCGTCGTCTTCAGACACGAGATCGGTTTTCGACATCAGGATGCGGTCGGCAAATCCCACCTGCTCCTGCGCCTCGTGGAACTCGTCGAGCTGCCGGGGCGCGTGCTTGGCGTCGACCACCGTGATGATCGAGTCGAGCAGGTAGTAGTTGCCGATCTCCTCGTCGGTGAAGAAAGTCTGCGCCACCGGCCCCGGGTCGGCCATGCCGGTGGTCTCGATCACCACCCGGTCGAACTTGAGCGTGCCCTGGTCGCGCTTCTCCTTCAGCGTGCCGAGGATGCGGATCAGGTCGCCGCGCACCGTGCAGCAGATGCAGCCGTTGTTCATCTCGACGATCTGCTCGTTGGTGCTCTCGAGGATCTCGTTGTCGACGCCGACCTCGCCGAACTCGTTCTCGATCACGGCGATGCGCCGGCCGTGGTCTTCCTTGAGGATGCGGTTGAGGAGCGTAGTCTTGCCGCTGCCGAGGAAGCCGGTGAGGATGGTCACCGGCACCATGTTCTCTTCTGCCATGAAAACTCCTTGAAGGGCGCGATTTTACCCTCGATAGGGGACAGACCGGGGACGGGCCCGGGACAGAGCGCGATTCTATGGCCGTGGCGTCGCCGCCATCGCACGTCGGAACCGGTCGTCGCCGAGCGCGTGACCTCCATTCGTCGATAACCTGATTTCCGCGACCTGGACGTCCTGCATCCCAGCGGCGACCATTTGAGCGTAGGCCAGCTGCCGCCCATCCTGCGTCACGCCGAGCCGCACATATTCGTCGTGCGGTGTGATCATTCCCGGCTGCGCGCTCTCAGCATTGAGTCGATAACTAGACCAAGGGTAATCACGTGGATGCTGCACGAGTCCTGCGCGCACCGGGTTCAATTCGATATAGCGATAGCAAGCAAGGAGATACGTTTCCGATTGCACCAGACACGACCGATAGCGACCTTCCCAAAGGCTGCCAGTTCGAGCATAAGTGCGATTGACGTACTGAGAATGGACTTGCCCGACGTGCTTCATCAGCGAGCCGCAACCATCGGCTTCCTTCGGCGTCAACAGAAGGTGGACGTGGTTGGTCATCAGACAGTAGGCGTGCAAGTCGCAATCAAACCGGTCAAGCGCCCTGGCCAGATGGAAGAGATAGAAACTGCGATCGGCATCAGACACAAAGCACGACCCACGGTTGTTGCCGCGCTGGATCGCGTGGACAGCCACGCCTGCGAGCATGATGCGGCCGCGTCGAGGCATGCTCGGTCAACGGTTCCGGCTGCCTCTCGTTGACAAGGGACAGAAGCCGGTCTGTCCCGGGTCTGTCCCTGATTAGGTTTTGAGAACCAGAAGGCCCTTCAGGTATTCCCCTTCGGGAAATTCGAGCGCGACCGGGTGGTCGGCCGCAGCGCCGAAGCGTTCGATGATCTTCGCTTCGGCGCCTGCATCCAACGCCGCGCCGGCGACGATCGACTGGAACAGATCGGCGTGCACGCCGCCCGAGCAGGAGAAGGTGGCGAGCAGGCCGCCGGGCGCGAGCAGCTTGAGCGCGAGCAGATTGATGTCCTTGTAGGCGCGAGCGGCGTTCTTCGCCTGCGCGGCGGTCGGAGCGAACTTCGGCGGGTCGAGGACGATGAGATCGAAGTGCGCCGCCGCATCCCTGAGTTTCCTCAGTTCGGCAAAAACATCGGCCTGCCGGAACTCGACCTTGCCGGCGTCGAGCGGATTGGCGGCAAGATTTTCCTTTGCAATTTGAATTGCAACAGATGAAGACTCGATTGCGCATACGCGCTTCGCGCCGCCGGCGAGTGCCGCGATCGAAAAGCCCCCGGTATAGGAGAAGCCGTCGAGCACCTCGCGGCCCGCGGCGAGCGCGCGCACGCGCTGCCGGTTCTCGCGCTGGTCGAGGAAGAAGCCGGTCTTCTGCCCCTGCTCTACGTCGACCTTGAAATTGAGGCCGTATTCGACGATCGGGCAGCGCGACGCGTTGCGGTTGCCGCGCGCGAAGCCGACGCGCGGAGGAAGCTCCTCCAGCTTCCTCACTTCGGCGTCCGATCGCTCGTACACCGCTTCGCAGCCGGTCAGTTCCATCAACAAGTCCAGAATCGGATCGCGCCAGCGCTCCACGCCCGCGGCGAGAAACTGCGCCACCAGCACGTCCGCGTAGCGGTCGACGATCAGCCCGGGCAGTCCGTCCGACTCGCCGTGTACGAGGCGCATGGCGTTGGTGTGCTTTGCCGCCTCGAGTTTTTCCCTGAGAGAGACGGCTCGCTGCACTCGGTTGCGCAGGAATCCGGCGTCGACCTCCTCCTCGAGATCGAAGGTCCATACCCGCGCGCGGATCTGCGACGCGGGACTGTAGGCGGCAAGAGCGAGCGGATTGCCGGCGGCGTCGCGCAGCTCGATGGTGTCCCCCATGCCAGGCTTGCCGCCGACTTTCTCGACCGCACCGGAGAAGATCCACGGATGGCGCCGGCGCAGGGATTTTTCCCGCGCCCGCTTGAGGGTGAGGAAACCGCCCTTTTCAGCGCTTCTTGGCGCGCGGGTGGGCGGCATCGTAGACCTTAGCCAGCGCCTGGAAGTCGAGGTGGGTGTAGACCTGCGTGGTCGAGATGCTGGCGTGGCCGAGCATTTCCTGCACCGCGCGCAGGTCCTGCGACGACTGCAGGACGTGCGAGGCGAATGAGTGGCGCAGCATGTGCGGGTGAACGCGCTCGCGCAGGCCGCGGGCCCGCGCCCAGGCCTTGAGGCGCGCGCCGACCACGCGCGCGGCGATGCGCTTGCCGCGCTGTCCGACGAAGAGCGCCCGCTCATCTGCCTTTACAAGTTGATTCCTGACTTGAAGCCATGCGTGAATCGCCTCGCGTGCGCGCGCGCCGACCGGCACGGTGCGCGTCTTCGAGCCCTTGCCGGTCACCGTCACCTCGCCCTCGCGCAGGTCGACGCGGCCGTCGTGCGCATCGAGCGCGACCAGCTCGCCGAGGCGCAGCCCCGAGGAGTAGAGCAGCTCGAACATCGCGCGGTCCCTGATGGCGGCGGGTTTGGGGTCTTTCTCAGCGTCCAATAATTTCTGTGTGGCTTCGACGGAAAGCGCCTTGGGCAGGGGCCGCGCCGCCCTCGGCGCGCGGATGCCGAGCGCCGGATTCGCGCGCCAGCCGCGCTGCCTTACCAGCCAGCGGAACCAGCCGCGCCAGGCGCTGAGGATCAGCGCCAGCGTGCGCGGCGCGAGCCCGCCGGCGTGCAGCCGGGCGATAAAGCGTCGCACGTCGGCCGGCTCGAGCGATTGGAGATTCTTCTCTCCTGAAAGAGAAAAAAGCAACTCTAGCGCCCGTGCGTAGTTCCTAAGCGTCGCAGGGGAGAGCCGGCGCTGGTGCTGCAGCGCGTCGAGGTATTCGCGCGCTAGAGCCGCGCCGTCACTGCGGCCGCGCATAACTCTCCAATGCGTCGAAGGTACAAGGTGCCCATGTCGGCGAAGAAGCGCTGCGGATCCTCGCTGCCGAGCGCGAGCAGGCCGAACAGCGTGCTGTGTCCCAGCGGCACCAGCGCGACCGAGCGCAGGTGCTCGGCGGTCTCGCCGAACCACGGCAGGAAGGGATTACCCGCGGCCGGGCCGCATTGCGGGGCGGCCATCGTGGCGGCGTGCCGGCGCTGCGCCTCGTCCACCGCCTGCGCCTCGACGAAGTCCATCGGCACCGATTTGCCCCATATTCGCAGCACCACGTGGGGCACGGCGAAATCCTCGCGCAGGTGGAAGTACAGCGAGCTGGTGAGCGCAGGGAAGTCACGCGCGCCGGTGAGCGCCACCGCGAGGCGGTGGACCTTCTCGCTGATGGCATCGTTCTCCTCGCCGAAGCGCATCAGCTCGCCCAGCCTGGTCTCGAGCACCTTCACCTTCTCGCGCAGCGCCACCGTCTGGCGCTCGGCCAGCGGGATGGCGCGCCCGCCGTAAGGGTGGCGCACGTGGATGGTCTCGAGCAGATCGGGATGCTCGTCGAAGAACTGCGGGCAGGTGCGGAAAAAGCGCGCGACGTCGTCTGCATTCATGCTGTTCTCATACCTCGATGGTTCCTTCGAACACCGTTTGCGCCGGGCCCTTCATCCACACCGGATTGTCGCCGCCGCGCCAAGTGATGGTCAACGCTCCGCCGCGCGTGTCGGCGCGCACCGGCGAGTCGAGCAGGCCCCGCCGGATGCCGGCGACGGCGGCCGCGCAGGCCCCGGTGCCGCAGGAGAGCGTCTCGCCGGCGCCGCGCTCCCACACGCGCAGCTTGATGCGGTGGCGGTCGAGCACCTGCACATAGCCCGCGTTGACGCGGCCGGGAAACCGCGGATGGTGCTCGAGCAGCGGGCCTTGCGTCGTGACCGGGGCTGACGCGACGTCAGCGACCACCTGCACCGCATGCGGATTGCCCATGGAAAGAATCGTCAGGTCGACCGGTCTGCCGTCGACCTCGATGGTCTCGCTGGATTCGAGAACCGGCGGCCCCATGTCCACGCTGACCTCGCCGTCGGGCTCGAGGCGCGGGCGGACCGGCCCGCCGAGCGTCTCCACGCCGATCTCGCGCTTGTCGCTCAAGCCCCGGGCATGCACGAACTTCACGAAGCAGCGCGCGCCGTTGCCGCACTGCTCGACCTCGCCGCCGTCGGCGTTGAAGATGCGGTAGCGGAAGTCCGCGTCCGCGCCGCGCGGGCGCTCGACCACCAGGACCTGGTCGCAGCCGATGCCGAAGTGGCGATCGGCGATTTTTCGAATTTGCTCTGTGGAAAGGGTAAACGGCTCATTCGTGCAATCCATGACCACGAAGTCGTTCCCCGCCCCCTGCATCTTGGTGAAGGCGAGCTTCACGCCCTCAGGGATTCCTGCACGCAGGCCGAGATGCGGTCGATCGCAGCGTCGTCGAGCAGCGGGTTGATCGGCAGCGAGAGCACGCTTTTCGCCGCCGCCTCGCTCGCCGGCAGAGACAGCGCGCGATTGGCCGGCTCGTACGCCGGCTGGCGGTGCAGCGGCATCGGATAGAACACCGCGCTGGCGATGCCCTCCCGGGTCAGCGCCTCGCGCAGGGCGTCGCGCCGCCCGGTCTTGACGGTGAACTGGTGGTAGACGTGGGTCCCGCGGCGGTCCTCGGTGGGAAGCTCGAGGGGAGCGGCGGCGAGCTCGCTGCGGTAGCGAGCCGCGACCCTGCGCCGCGCGACGTTGAATTCCTCGAGCCGCGCGAGCTTCACGCGCAGCACCGCCGCCTGCAGCTCGTCGAGCCGGCTGTTCCAGCCCACGCGCTCGTGCAGGTAGGTCTGGCGGCTGCCGTGATGGCGCAGCATGCGCAGCACTTTGTCCTGTTCAGGATTGTTCGTAGTGATGAGTCCTGCATCGCCGACCGCAGCGAGGTTCTTGGTCGGGTAGAAGGAGAAGGCGCCGAAGTCGCCCCAGCTCCCCGCGCGCCGCCCCTGGTATTGCGCGCCGAGGGCCTGGGCGCAGTCTTCCACCAACATGAGTTGTCTTGATTTGCAGATTTCCGAAATTTCATCGAGGGCAGCGCACTGGCCGAAAAGATGCACCACGATGACCGCCTTGGTCCTTGAAGAAATGCTTTTTTTCAAGGAACCAGGATCGAGATTGAACGTCCCCGGGTCGACGTCCGCGAACACGGGTCTTGCGCCGGTGTAGGACACCGCCTCGGCGGTGGCGAAGAAGGTGAACGCCGGCACGATGACCTCGTCCCCCGAGCCGATCCCGGCGGCGACCAGCGGCAGGTGCAGCGCGTCGGTGCCGGAGGCGACGCCGACGGCATGGGCCGCGCCGGTGAAGCTGGCGATCTCGCGCTCGAAGGCCTCGCCTTCCGGACCGAGGATGTAGCGGCCCGAGGCGAGCACGCGGCCGACCGCGGCATCGATCTCGGTCTTGAGCGAGCGATATTCCGCGCCCGGATCGACCATGGGAATGGCGGGCTTCATTCGAAGCGGCTCAGGCGCTCGCGCACCAGGCGGCCGACGTCGAGGGCGAGCTTGAGGACGCGGCGTCCCTCCGCGCCATCGACCGCAGGCGCGGCGCCATCGCGAACGGCTGCGACGAAGGCCTCGGCCTGCGCGGTGAGGGCGTCGCCGCCGGAATGCGCCTCCTCGGTCTCCTCGATCACGCCGTCGGCCTGCTTCACATAGCGCAGCTTGCCGCCCTGCAGGTCGGCCGAGGCATACAGCCCAGGCTGGAACACGCGGAATTTGCGCACCACGGACTGGCTGACGCGGCTGGCCGAAAGGTCGGCAACGCAGCCGCTCGCGAACTCGATGCGCGCGGTCGCAATGTCGATGTCGCTGGTGAGCACGCGAAAACCGCAGGCGCTCACATCGGTCACCTCGGAGCGCGCGAGCGAGAGCGCAAGGTCCAGGTCATGGATCATGAGGTCGAGGATCACGTCGACCTCGGCGCCCCGCTGCTTGAAACCGGAAAGGCGTTCGGCGTCGATGTAGAGCGCCTTGTCCACGCGCCGCGCGAGCGCCTGGAAGGCGTTGCTGTAGCGCTGCACGTGCCCGACCTGCAGCACCACCTTCTTCTTCGAGGCGAGATCCACAAGCTCGTCGGCCTCGGCGAGCGTGGCGGCGATCGGCTTCTCGATCAGCACGTGCACGCCCTTCTCGAGGCACGCGCGCGCCACCTCGTGGTGCAGGTTGGTCGGCACCGCGATCACCGCTGCCTGCACGCTTCCCAGCACCTTCCTGAAATCCGAAACCTGCGCGCGCGCCGGATCGCGATCGACCACCGCGGTGAGCTCGACGCCCGGCAGGCGAGCGAACTTCTCGGCGTGGAAACGCCCCATGTGGCCGGCGCCGATAACCGCGAGCTTCAATAGAACCTCGGCTCGCCCTCGGGGCGGGTCTTGAACCGCTTGTGCAGCCAGAA
>DASQGB010000101.1:0-5078 GCA_035632815.1 Burkholderiales bacterium
GTTCTACCACGACGCGCTCGACATCAACGACCCGCACCACCGGGTGATCTCGGCGTTCCGCCTCATCGCCAAGATGCCCACCATCGTCGCGATGTCCTACAAGTACTCGATCGGCCAGCCGTTCGTGTACCCGCGCAACGATCTCTCCTACACCGCGAACTTCATGCGCATGATGTTCGCGGTGCCGGCCGAGGAGTACAAGGTGAACGAGGTGCTGGTGCGCGCCATGGACCGCATCTTCATCCTGCACGCAGACCACGAGCAGAACGCCTCGACCTCGACCGTGCGCCTGTGCGGCTCTTCAGGGGCGAACCCGTACGCCTGCATCGCGGCGGGCATCGCCTCGCTGTGGGGGCCGGCGCACGGCGGCGCCAACGAGGCCTGCCTGCAGATGCTCGAGGAGATCGGCGACGCCTCCAAGGTGCCCGAGTTCATCAAGAAGGTGAAGGACAAGAATTCCGGCGTGCGCCTGATGGGCTTCGGCCACCGCGTGTACAAGAACTACGACCCGCGCGCGAAGCTCATGCGCGAGACCTGCCACGAGGTGCTCAACGAGCTCGGGCTGCACAACGACCGCCTGTTCAAGCTCGCGCTCGCGCTCGAGAAGATCGCTCTGGAAGACGAGTATTTCGTTTCGAGAAAGCTGTATCCCAATGTGGACTTCTACTCGGGCATCGTGCAGCGCGCGCTCGGCATCCCGGTGGCGATGTTCACCTGCATCTTCTCGCTTGCGCGCACCGTGGGCTGGATCGCCCAGTGGCAGGAGATGATCACCGACCCGGAGTACAAGATCGGCCGGCCGCGCCAGCTCTACAAGGGGCCGACCAAGCGGGACGTGAAGCCGCTCGACAAGAGGTAATTCCCGATGATGAAAGAGCTTTTAGCGAATTCCTATCTTTTCGGCGGCAATGTTCCGTTCATCGAGGAGCTGTACGAGAAATACCTCGTGCACCCGCAGTCCGTACCGGAGGAATGGCGCGAGTACTTCGACCGGATGCAGGTGCTGCCCGGCAGCGCGACGAAGGATGTAGCGCACGCCCCGGTGGTGGAATCTTTCGTTCAAAGGGCGAAAAGCGGCGGCTTCGGCGAGGCCCGCACGGCTCCGACCGAGCCGGTCACCCCCGAGCGCCTGCAGGTCGCGGCGCTCCTCCTGGTCACGGCGTACCGCATCGCCGGCTCGCGCTGGGCGACGGTCGACCCGCTCAAGCGCATGCCGCGCCCGAGCATCCCCGAGCTCGAGCCCGCCTACTACGACCTGTCGGAAGCCGACCTCGATCAGGTGGTCAATTCGGGGTCGTTTGTGGGGCTGGAAAGAGTTTCATTGCGCACTTTGGTGCAAGCCCTCCGGGATACCTACTGCAGGAACATCGGCTTCGAGTACATGTTCATCAGCGACCGCGCGCAGCGCCAGTGGATCCAGGAGCGCATCGAGCCGGGACGCGGCACGCTGCAGCTCGCGCCGGAACAGCAGAAGCGCCTGTTGCAGAAGCTCACCGAGGCCGAGCAGCTCGAGCGCTACCTGCACACGCGCTATGTCGGGCAGAAGCGCTTCTCGCTCGAGGGCGGGGAAAGCGTGATCCCGTCGCTCGACGAGCTGATCCAGCGCGCAGGCCGCCTCGGCGTGCAGGAGATCGTGATCGGCATGGCGCACCGCGGGCGGCTCAATGTCCTGGTGAACGTGCTCGGCAAGATGCCGAAGGAACTGTTCCTCGAGTTCGAGGGCAAGGCGGCGCAGGAGCTGCCTTCCGGGGACGTGAAATACCACAACGGCTTCTCGTCCGACATCTCCACCGCCGGCGGCCCGGTGCACCTTTCGCTCGCCTTCAACCCTTCGCATCTCGAGATCGTCAACCCGGTCGTGGAGGGCTCGGTACGGGCCCGCCAGCGCCGCCGCGACGACAAGACCGGCGACCAGGTGCTGCCGATCCTGCTGCACGGCGACGCGGCCTTCGCCGCGCAGGGCGTGGTGATGGAGACGCTCAACCTCTCGGGCACGCGCGGCTACGGCACCGGCGGGACGGTGCACCAGATCGTCAACAACCAGATCGGCTTCACCACCTCCGACCCGCGCGACGCCCGCTCGACCATCTATTGCACCGACGTCGCCAAGATGGTCGAGGCGCCGATCTTCCACGTCAACGGCGACGACCCCGAGGCGGTGCTGTTCGTGACGCAGCTCGCGCTCGACTTCCGCCAGAAGTTCCACAAGGACGTGGTGATCGACATCGTCTGCTTCCGCAAGCTCGGCCACAACGAGCAGGACGAGCCCTCCGTCACCCAGCCGCTGATGTACAAGAAGATCGCGCAGCATCCCGGCACGCGCAGGCTCTACGCCGACAAGCTCGTCACCCAGGGCGTGGTCGGCGCGGACGAGCCCGAGCAGCTGATCAAGCGCTACCGCGAGATGCTCGACGCCGGCCAGCAGACCGTCAGCCCGGTGCTGTCGAACTTCAAGAGCAAGTTCGCGGTCGACTGGGCGCCGTTCGTCAATTCCAAGTGGACCGACGCTGCAGATACGCACGTTCCTGTCGACGAATTGAGACGGTTGTCCGAAAGAATTACTGCCGTACCGGAAGGCTTCAAGCTGCACCCGAGCGTGGCGCGCGTCATCGAAGCCCGCCGGCAGATGGCGGCCGGCAAGCTGCCGCTCGACTGGGGCATGGCCGAGACGCTCGCCTACGCCTCGCTGCTCTCCAACGGCTACGACGTGCGGCTCTCGGGGCAGGACTCGGCGCGCGGCACCTTCGCGCACCGCCATGCGGTGCTGCACGACCAGGAGCGCGAGCGCTGGGACGAGGGCAGCTACATGCCGCTGCAGAACGTGTCCAAGGACCAGGGCGCCTTCGTGGTGATCGACTCGGTGCTGTCGGAGGAGGCGGTGCTCGGCTTCGAGTACGGCTTCGCCACCGCCGAGCCCAACGCCCTGGTGATCTGGGAAGCGCAGTTCGGCGACTTCGTCAACGGCGCGCAGGTGGTGATCGACCAGTTCATCTCCTCGGGCGAGACCAAGTGGGGCCGCGTCTGCGGCCTGGCGATGCTCCTGCCGCACGGCTACGAAGGGCAGGGGCCCGAGCACTCCTCCGCCCGGCCGGAAAGGTTCCTGCAGCTGTGCGCCGAGCACAACATGCAGGTTTGCATGCCGACCACCGCGGCGCAGATCTTCCACCTCCTGCGGCGCCAGATGCTGCGCCCGTTCAGGAAGCCGCTCATCGTCATGACGCCGAAGTCGCTGCTGCGCAAGAAGGAAGCCGCCTCCGCGATCCAGGAGCTGGCGAACGGCTCGTTCCAGACCGTGATTCCCGAGCTCGACGCGCTCGAGGCCAAGGATGTGAAACGCATCATCGCCTGCAGCGGCAAGGTCTATTACGACCTGCTCGCAAAAAGAAACGAAACCAAAAGAACCGATGTGGCGATCATCCGCGTCGAGCAGCTCTATCCGTTCCCGCACAAGCAGTTCGAGGCGCAGATGAAGCGCTATCCCGGCGCAGCCGAGGTGGTCTGGTGCCAGGAAGAGCCGCAGAACCAGGGCGCGTGGTACCAGAGCGCGCACTACTTCCGCGAGAACATGCGCGAGGACCAGAAGCTGCATTACGCCGGACGCCCGCCTGCGGCCTCGCCGGCGGGGGGCTACCTCGCGCGGCACAACGAGCGCCAGAGAGCCCTGGTGGAACAGGCATTCTCGAAGTTGAAGTAAAAGCAGGCATTCCCGGCGAGTTACTCGCTGGTTTTTCGACAACCCGGCGGAAGCTCAGCCGAAGCCGGGGAAAAACTGAACGGGAGCAACGATGATCGTCGAAGTGAAGGTGCCGCAGCTGTCGGAGTCGGTCGCCGAGGCGACGCTGCTCGACTGGCACAAGAAGGAAGGCGAGGCGGTCTCGCGCGATGAGACCCTGATCGACATCGAGACCGACAAGGTGGTGCTCGAGCTGCCCTCGCCGGCGAACGGGGTGCTGGTCAAGATCCTCAAGGGGAGCCGCGACACCGTCGGCTCGGGCGACGTCATCGCCCAGATCGATACCGAAGGCAAAGCCGCCGCTTCTTCGCCGCCGGAGAAGAAGCCGGTTCAGCAAACGGCAAAGGCGCCCCCCCCGATCATGCCCGCGGCGCAGAAAATCGCCGCGGACAAGGGCGTCGATACGTCCAAGATCGCCGGGACGGGCAGGGATGGCCGGGTCACGAAAGGGGATGTACTCGAACTTCGAACCTCAGTTTCGAAGCCGCCGCTGCAGCAGCCCACACCCCCGATCAACGTAGAGCAGATCCTCGCCGGCCGCCCGGAGCAGCGCGTGCCGATGTCGCGCCTGCGCCAGCGCGTCGCCGAGCGGCTGGTGCAGTCGCAGTCCACCGCCGCCATCCTCACCACCTTCAACGAGGTGAACATGGCGCCGGTGATGGAGATGCGCAAGAAGTACCAGGAGCGCTTCGAGAAAGAGCACGGCACGCGCCTCGGGTTCATGTCGTTCTTCGTCAAGGCGGCGGTGCACGCGCTCAAGCGCTATCCGGTGGTCAATGCCTCGATCGACGGCAACGACATCGTCTACCACGGCTACTTCGACATCGGCGTGGCGGTCGGCAGCCCGCGCGGCCTGGTGGTGCCGATCCTGCGCGACGCCGACCAGATGAGCTTCGCCGCGATCGAGAAGAAGATCGCCGACTTCGGTAAGCGCGCCCAGGACGGCAAGCTCGTCATCGAGGAGCTCACCGGCGGCACCTTCTCGATCTCCAACGGCGGCGTTTTCGGCTCGATGCTGTCGACGCCGATCATCAACCCGCCTCAGTCCGCGATCCTCGGCGTGCACGCGACCAGGGAGCGGGCGGTGGTGGAGAACGGCCAGATCGTGGTGCGACCGATCAACTACCTGGCGCTGTCGTACGACCACCGGATCATCGACGGCCGGGAAGCAGTCTTATTTTTAGTAAGTATCAAAGAAGCACTAGAAGATCCCGCGCGGCTGGTCCTCGAGATATGAAGTCCTTCGATGTGGTGGTCATCGGGGCCGGTCCCGCCGGCTACATCGCTGCCATCCGTTGTTCTCAATTAGGATTGAATACTGCGTGCGTCGAGCAGTGGAAGACCC
>DASQGB010000102.1:0-6053 GCA_035632815.1 Burkholderiales bacterium
GGTCGCGCGGCTGCCTGTGCCGCCGACGGGGCGCCTCAACTAGACTTTTCCGGGCCGAATCTGGCGCGGGCACCCATGAGGATGGCGATCGCCTCGCGCATGTCCGCACGCTGGATGGTGAGACCGCTGTATTCGACGCCGTTACTCTGCAGGACCGTCGCGCCCCGCGAGAACCTTGCCCGCAGCAGGGCCGCGGAAGCCACCTGCTTTGGCGTTCCGGAGGCGTCGAGCGCATAGATCGGCGCCACCGTGGAGATGGCGAGCGCGACCCGGCTCAGGATCTCGTCCAGCTCCTCTGGCGTGTGGTTATCGGCCGCGGCACCGCGCACCACCTGCTGGTACGTAATGGCGGCAGCGGTCGATAGCGCGATGTGCTCGCGCTCGCGAACCTTGCCTTCGTCCATCCCCAGTCTCTGCTTCCCCCTGCAGGCAGTTTAGTCATGTTTCGGCGGCATTGCACCTGGGAAAACCGCGGTGCTCTTCGAAATATTCCGCCAGCAGCTCGCGCTCCCTGGCGGCCGGATCGCGGGCAGCTTCCCACGCGAAATGCGTGGCTGCGGCGGTGCAGGGGTAGCGGGCTTCCTGGTGGGCCATCAGCGCTTTTCGGATGGTGAATCCGGGCGTGCTGCGGCCGAGATAGATCAATTGATCGAGCTCCCATAGCGCGATTACGCCCGGCAGCTCGGGGGCGTCCAGGACAAAGCGCGGGAGCAGCGGAAACCGCGGAATTTTTATGGGCATGCAGCGAGTCCATTCAACCCCCTGAAACATTTCGGCTTATCAACGGTGTTAGTGCCCGTTTTTCTTCAGGGCGAGAGCATGTCGAAGCGCGGAGCCGCAGACAAGTCGTTGAAACGGTGATTTTTGAGGGAGGCGTACCGGGTCCCTATCAAACCCAGAATGTTATAAGCCTGCCAATGTGTATTATGTTAAATCGAAGAATATGCAAGAAACAACTTTAGCTTTTAGGCATAGATCCCAGTATTTCTGATGAAAACAGCCTTCCGTTGACGGGGTGACCCGCAAGCAGGCGGTCCTGCCCTAGCCGGCGGGCGTAGGCGAGCCAGGCGCGCGCTGCAGCGGGATGCGGGCGGGCGCTGCCGGTGCGGTACTTGGGCGGCAATCCGAAGGCCAGGAAGGCGCGATCGAGGGCGATCTTCTGCAGGGCGTCGGTGAAGCGCTCGAGCTGGTCCCGGTCGTCCACCGGTCCGGGAGACTGGAGGAGGCGTTCCAAGGCTACGGAATCAGCAGCGTACTCTGCGGCCCGCAGCGGCGCACCGCCGGCGTAGGAGAGCCAGCGCTCGGCATCCTTTACGCCCTGCCCGGCCAGCCATTGCAGCGCCGCCTCGCGGGGCGGGATCGGTATGGGAACCGCGACGCAGCGGCTGCGGATGGTGGGCAGGAGCCGCGCCGGGCGATGCGAAACCAGCACGAAGATGGCACCTGCCGGCGGCTCCTCGAGGCCCTTGAGAAGGGCGTTCGAAGTATTCGGGTTCATGTCCTCGGCGGGGTGCACCAGCGCCACGCGCAGGCCCCCCCGGTGCGAGCGCAGGTTGAGAAAGTCTGCGAGGCCGCGCACCTGCTCGACCTTGATCTGGGTGCTGGGCCTGCCTTTCTTTGCCGGCGCATCGCCCTCCTCCTCTGCGCCCTCCCCTTGCCGCGCCATCGCTTCGGGCTCGATGCGCCGGAAGTCCGGGTGATTGCCGCCGAGGAACCAGCGGCAGCCGTCGCAGGCGCCGCAGGGGCGGCGAGCCGCCTCCTGCGCTTCGCACAGCAGAAGCTGGGCAATGCGCTCGGCGAGCTCGAGCTTGCCGACGCCGCGCGGCCCATGGAGGAGCAGCGCATGCGGCAGCCGGTCGAGCCGCCCCTTGAGCGAATCCAGTACCGGCTGGGTCCAGGGAAGCATCAAAGGTCCGAAAGATTGCGCTCGATCGACTCGCGAATGCGAGCCATGTCGACGCTGGCGTCTATTACGCGCAGCCGGCCCGGCTCGGCGGCCGCGCGCTCCAAGTAGGCGCGCCGCACGCGCTCGAAAAAGGCCTGGTCCTCGCGCTCGAAGCGGTCGAGCTCGCGCCCGGCGCTCTGCAAACGCCGGCGCGCCACCTCGTAGCTGCAATCGAACACCAGCGTGCGATCGGGGCTCAGTCCCGGATGCGCAGCGGCGCCCAGGCGCTCGAGCAGCTCTGCCGGCACTCCCTTGCCCGCGCCCTGGTAGGCGGCGGTGGCATCGGCAAAGCGGTCGCAGATCACCCAGCTCGCCGCCTCCAGCGCCGGGCGGATGACGCGCGCCACGTGATCGGCGCGGCCGGCGAGGACGAGCAGCGTCTCGACCAGCGGCTCCATCGGCTGCTGCAGGATGGCCTCGCGCAGCCGCTCGGCGAGCTCGGTGCCGCCGGGCTCGCGGGTGACGATGACGTGGCGTCCGGGCGCGGCAACGCAGTCGGCGATGAACGGCAGGTGCGTCGACTTGCCGGCGCCGTCGACGCCCTCGAGGGTGATGAACCTGCCGCGCCGGCTCATCGCTTGAGCTGGTATTTGGTCACCGCGCGGTTGTGCTCGTCGAGGTTGCGCGAGAACTGGCTGCTGCCGTCGCCGCGCGAAACGTAGTAGAGCGCGTCGGTCTTCGCGGGGTGCATCGCGGAGCGCAGCGACGCGAGTCCCGGCATCGCGATCGGCGTCGGCGGCAGGCCGGCGCGAGTGTAGGTGTTGTAAGGCCCGTCCTCGAGCAGGTGGATTTTCTTGAGGTTGCCGTCGAAGGCGCTGCCCAGGCCGTAAATGACCGTCGGGTCGACCTGCAGGCGCATGCCGATGCGCAGGCGATTGACCAGCACGCCGCCGATCTGGTCGCGCTCGCCGGCGCGGCCGGTCTCTTTTTCGATGATCGACGCCATGATCAGCGCTTCGTACGCCGAGCGGTACGGTACGCCCGGGTCGCGCGCCTCCCATTCCTGGGCGCGGTGGCGCTCCATCGCGCGGTAGGCGCGCCGCAGGACGGCGAGATCGCTCGAGCCCTTGCTGAAGAGATAGGTATCGGGGAAAAACAGGCCTTCCGGGTGCGGCTCGCTCGCCTGCAGCCGCTGCAGGATCTGCGCGTCGTCCAGCCCCTTCGTGTCGTGGCGCAGGTCGGCGCTCGCGTCGAGCGCGGCGCGGAACTGCGAGAAGGTCCAGCCCTCGATCAGGCGCACCTCGGCCTGCGTCACGTCGCCGCGCGTGAGCTTGTCGAGCAGCTCGAGCGGCGTGGGCGCGTGGAGCAGCTGGTAATTGCCCGCCTTGACGTCGCGCTCGCGGCCGAGCAGGCGCGCGAGCAGCTCGAACTGGTGCCGGTGCACGACGATGCCCGCTCGCTCGAGCTGCTCCACCGCGGCGCGAAAGCCCGAGCCGCGCGGAATCTCGACTTCGGCGGGAAGCTTGCTTACCGGCACCGGCGCCGCCACGTACCAGGCGCCGTAGCCCGCGGCGGCGACGACGGCGAGCACAACGAGCGAGAAGAGAGCTTTCAGAGGGAGGCGCTGTAAAATTCGCATTCTACGATGGAGCGCGCCCGCTTAACCCGCTACGGGGTGCTTTCGGTCACGGGCGAGGACGCGCGCGATTTTCTTCACGCGCAACTCACCAGCGACATCGCGCACCTTGAGGCCGATCGCTGGGCGCTCGCCGGATGGTGCTCGGCGAAAGGCCGGCTCCTGGCAAGCTTCCTCGTCATCCCGGCGCCGCAGGGCTTCCTGCTCCAGCTGGCGCGCGACCTCGCTCCGACCGTCGCCGGAAGGCTTTCGATGTTCGTACTGCGGTCCAGGGTAAAAATTGCCGACGAGAGCGGCGCCTGGGCGCAGTTCGGCGTCTGGGACGCCGACTGGAGGAAGCGCGACGTCGAGTGGGAAGGCAGTGTCGCCAGCGTGCGCGTCGGCGAAGGGCGCTTCCTGCAGCTGGGCAAGGACCTGGATCTCGAGCCCACGGCCGCCGAGCCCGCATGGACATTACAGGAGATCCGCGCCGGCCGGCCGCTCATCACCAGCGCGACGCAGGACCAGTTCGTCCCGCAGATGGTGAACCTGGAGAAGCTCGGCGGCGTCGACTTCCAGAAAGGCTGCTATCCCGGCCAGGAAATCGTCGCGCGGGCGCAGTACCGCGGGCAGGTGAAACGGCGCATGGTGCACCTGCAGGCGCCGGCAGGCGCCGAGCTGGCCCCGGGCGCGCCCTTCAACGGCGGCGTGGTCGTCGACAGCGCCGGCGGGGAGCTGCTCGCGGTCATGCCGGTTTGAATTACTACGTCTATTACAAGGTCGAGGCGGCGCGCGCGGAGGCGCTGCGCGCGGAAGTGAAGGCCCTGCTCGCCGCCATCGAGAGGCATGCCGGAGTGCGCGGGCGCTGGATGCGCAGGCGCGACGACCCACTGACCTACATGGAAGTGTACGAGGGAGTCACCGACCAGGCCGCCTTCGAGGCGCTGCTCGAGCGCGAAGGCGCGAAGCTCAAGCTGCCACGCAAGCTCGAGCGCTTCGAAGAATGTGCCTGATCCTGCTCGCCTGGCGCTCGCAGCCGGATTTTCCGCTGGTCGTGGCCGCGAACCGCGACGAGTTCCATGCGCGCCCCGCGTCGTCCGCGGCATTCTGGAGCGACCGCCCGGACATCCTCGCGGGGCGCGATCTCGAGGCGAAGGGCACCTGGATGGGCGTGAGCCGCGGCGGCAGGTTCGCCGCGGTGACCAACTATCGCGGCGCGCGGGAGCCTTCGGCCGCGGAATCCCGCGGTGCCCTGGTCACGCGCTTCCTGCAGGATGAAGTATCGGCTGGGACCTACATGAAGAAAGTCTCCGCGGCAGCGTATAGCGGCTTCAATCTGCTCGCCTGCGATGGCGAGGCGCTGTGGTGGATGTCGAACCGCGACGGCGCGCCGCGGCACCTGGAGCCCGGCATCTACGGCCTGGGAAACCTGCTGCTCGACTCGGGCGAGGTCGAGGCCGACAAGGCTCGCTTCAGCGCCGCGCTCGACCCGGCGCCGGCCGTGGAGCCGCTGTTTTCAGTCCTGGCGCAAGCGAGAATCGTAAACCCGCAGTACGGAACGCGCTGCTCTACGGTGATGCTGCGCGCCGGGGACAGCCGGGTGCGCTACGCGGAGCGCAGCTTCGCGCCCGACGGAGCCGAAGGCGACACGGTGCAATTTAGGGTCTAGATTCAGGGTCTAGATCGAGCGGCGCATGTCCTGGTGCGCGATCCCGGCCTCCTCGTACACCTCGCCTTGCGGCCGGAAGCCGTGAGCGCGATAAAAATCCACGGCATGGACCTGCGCTGAGAGGACGAGCGTACGCTCGCCGCGCTGCTTCGCGGCCTCGACCAGCTTCACGAGCAGCGCGCTGCCGATGCCTTTGCCTCTGAACTGCTTCAACACCGCCATCCTGCCGATATGGCCATCCGGCAAAAGCCTTGCGGTGCCGACGACTTGAGATCCGTCAAAAGCCAAAGCGTGGATGGATTGCGCATCCGCCTCGTCCAGCTCGATCTCGGCAGGCACGCCCTGCTCTTTCACGAATACCTCGAAGCGGATCGGTGTCGCGCGGCTGCGCGCGTTTTCCCAGGAGAGAAGCTCGATTCGAAGCATCGCGCGGAAAGTATAATCGCGGCATGAAGAGTCTCTGGAGCGACGCCGAGGCGGCGCAGTTCACCGGCACGCTGGGGCCGCGCGTCTATACCTCGCGGCTTCTCGGGCGCGACAAGTCGCTGGTGCTGCACGGCGGCGGCAACACCTCGGTCAAGCTGCGCGAGACGAACCTCTTCGGCGAGGACGACGAGGTGCTCTATGTCAAGGGCAGCGGCTGGGACCTGGAGACCATCGAGCCGGCCGGCTTCACGCCGGTCTCGCTCAACTACGTGCGCCGGCTCGCGGGCCTGCCGCGGCTGACCGACCCGCAGATGGTAAACGAGCTGAACACGCATATGCTGCGCGCCGGGGCGCCCTCGCCTTCCGTCGAAACCCTGCTGCACGCCATCCTGCCTCATGCCTACGTCGACCATACGCACGCCGACGCGGTGCTCGCGGTGTCGAACGCCCCGAACGGC
>DASQGB010000103.1:0-1563 GCA_035632815.1 Burkholderiales bacterium
CTGCCGCGCGTCGCCTCGACGATCTCGTCGGCGCGCGCCGCGCGGTAGACGCCCGAGCGCGCCGGATCCTTGAGCCGCTGAAGAAGCTTGCCCATCACTCGATGATGCGCCTGAACGAACGGTAATGGTCCTCGGTGTAGTAATACTCGCCGCCCCGGCCGGCGACGATGCGCCGCGCGCCGCGATCGCGCGCTCCTGGCGTCTTCACCGTGTACTCGCGGTAATGCCCCCGCGCGCGCTTCGGCAGCAGGCCTTCACGGTTGCCAAATCCGCGTCCGTCCTGCTGGTAGGGGAACGGGCCGCCCGCCTGAATGAGCGCCAGCGTCTGGCGCGCCTCGGCAGGCAGCTTGGCAAGAGAAACCTCATTCGAAAATGCGAAAGCGGAAAAAACTACAACCAGGCAGAGCGCGGCGAGCCCTCGCATCAGGCCTTGGGCTGCTCCCGCAGCCGCAGGCCGAGCTCGCGCAGCTGCTTCTCGTCGACCGGGCTGGGCGCCTGCATCAGCAGGTCCTGCGCGCGCTGAGTCTTCGGGAAGGCGATCACGTCGCGGATCGACTCGGCGCCCGCCATCAGCGCCACCAGGCGATCGAGGCCGAAGGCGATGCCGCCGTGCGGCGGCGCCCCATATTGCAGGTTGTCGAGCAGGAAGCCGAACTTGGCGCGCGCCTCCTCCTCCGAAATTCCCAGCGCCTTGAACACCTTCGCCTGCACCTCGGCGCGATGGATCCGCACCGAGCCGCCGCCGATCTCCGAACCGTTGAGCACCATGTCGTAGCCCTTGGAGAGCGCTTTCCCCGGGTCGGCTGCGAGCAGGTCTTCGTGGCCATCCTTCGGCGAGGTGAACGGGTGGTGCATCGCCGACCAGCGCTTTTGCGCGTCGTCCCATTCGAACATCGGGAAGTCGAGCACCCAGAGCGGCCGCCAGCCCTGCTCGGCCAGCCCCTTGTCGTGGCCGATGCGCAGGCGCAATGCGCCGAGCGCATCGTTGACGATCTTCGCCTTGTCGGCGCCGAAGAAGATCAGGTCACCGGGCCCGGCCTGGGTCCGCTCGAGAATCTTATTGAGGGTTTCCTGATTTAAGAACTTCACTATCGGCGACTGCAGCCCATCCGGGTTGACTTTGATGTAGGCGAGCCCCTTGGCGCCGTAGTTGGCGACGAACGGCGTGTAGTCGTCGATCTCCTTGCGCGACAGGTCGGATTTCGGAATGCGCAGCGCGGCAACTCGGCCGCCGGGCAGTTCGGCGGCCTGGCGGAACACCTTGAAGTCGACCGATTTCATGAGGTCCGTGAGCTCGGTCAGCTCGAGCGGGATGCGCAGGTCCGGCTTGTCCGAGCCGTAACGCTCGACGCATTCCTTGTAGGAAAGCCGGGGAAACGGATCGGGCAGCTCGACGCCGAGCACGTCGCGGAACACTTCGCGAATCAGGCCCTCCATCAGGCCCTGGATGGCGCGCTCGTCGAGGAACGAGGTTTCGACGTCGATCTGGGTGAACTCCGGCTGCCGGTCGGCGCGCAGGTCCTCGTCGCGGAAGCACCTGACGATCTGGTAGTAGCGGTCGTA
>DASQGB010000104.1:0-7968 GCA_035632815.1 Burkholderiales bacterium
CCCGAGACCGAGACTGCCTGCTTCCGGGTGGCGCAGGAGGCGATCAACAACGTGCTGCGCCACGCCCGCGCGCGCAACATCTGGATGCGCCTCTACACCGCGGGAGGCCGGCTTTCGCTCTCGCTGCGCGACGACGGGCAGGGCTTCGATCTCGAATCGGTGCGGCGCCGCGCGGCCGGCGGCTCGAACCTCGGCCTGGTCGGGATGGAGGAGCGCATCGCGCTCGCCGGCGGCGAGTTCGAGCTGCGCTCGGCGCCGGGACAGGGAACCGTTCTGCTGGCAACATTCCCCCTCATGGCGAACGACAAAGAGCGCGCCGCTTGACGATCCGCGTCCTGCTCGCGGACGACCACGCGCTGGTGCGCGCGGGCATCCGCTCGCTGCTCGGCGCCATGGCCGACGTCGAGGTGGTGGCCGAGGCGGCGAGCGGCGAGGAGGCGCTGGAGCTCGCGAGCCGCAATCCGCCCGACGTGGTGCTCATGGACATCGCCATGAAAGGCATCACCGGACTGGAGGCCGCGGCGCGCATGCGCGAGCGTCACCCGGCGGTGCGCGTGGTGATCCTCTCCATGCACTCGGGCGAGGAATACGTGATGCAGGCGCTGCGCGCGGGCGCGGCAGGCTACCTCCTCAAGGACGCGGCGACCGGAGAGCTCGAGCTCGCCCTGCGCAGCGTCATGCGCGGCGAGAGCTGGCTCAGCCCGGCGGTGTCGCGCCAGGTGGTCGAGGGCTACGTGCAGCGCTCCGGCGGCGAAGCGACCCCCGAGGTGCTCACCGCGCGCCAGCGCGAAGTGCTGAAGCTCGTCGCCGGCGGCAAGAGCACGAAGGAGATCGCTTTTCTGCTCAACCTGTCGGTGAAGACCGTCGAAACGCACCGCGCGCAGATCATGGAGCGGCTGGGAATCCGCGACGTTCCCGGGCTGGTTCGCTATGCGCTGCGCACGGGGCTCGTGCCGCCCGACGGTTGAATCAGGGATCGCCTAACCGCGCCTAGGGAAGTCCCCGATACTCGCGTCGCGCCATCGCGCGTAGGCTGCGCGAAGTGCAAAATTTCACCGTACGCCGCGTAGCGATCGCCGACGACAGCCCGGCGTTCCTCGCCGCGGCGGCGAGACATATCGCGGAGCTGCCCGGCGTCATCTTGGCCGGCACGGCAAGCACTGCGCTGCAGGCGCTGGCGCTGGTCGAATCGGCGGTGCCCGACGTGCTGCTGCTCGATCTTGGCTTGGCCCCGAGACGCGGCTTCGACCTCGTCCAGCGGGTCAAGTTGGGGCCGCGCGCGCCGGTGATCGTGGCGCTCGCGCTATTCCACACGCCGGAAGCCGCGGCCGCGGCCGCGCTCGCCGGCGCCGACGCGCTGCTGGGCAAGGATGGCTTCGTCGCCGGGCTGAGCGAGGTGCTCGCGCAGCTGTTTCCGCTGGCCGCCTAGCCGGCGCGCTTCTCGAGGCGGCGGGCGAACACCGTCATCTCCTTCTCGGCCTGGCGGTCGCCCTTCTTTTTCGCAGCCTCGATTCCCTGCCGATAGGCCTCGAGGGCGTCTGCGGATTGATTCATTTCTGCCAGTAGCTTGCCCAGCGCCTTCCACGCCGCCGAATACAGGGCGTCGCGCCTGACCGCCTCGCGCAGGAACTCGAGCGCCCGTTCGCGCTCGCCCGCCCTGGCGTACTCGATTCCCAGCGAGTAGCGCAGCAGCGCGTTGTCCCGCGGCGTGCCGAGCAGCTTCTCGAGACTGGAAATCATTACGCTAAGATACCCGTCGTGAAGACCGCGATCCAGACTCGCGACGCCCCCGAGGCGATCGGCACCTATTCGCAGGGCGTGCGCGCGGGCGACACGCTATACCTGTCCGGGCAGATCGGGCTCGACCCGGCGACCATGCAGCTGGCCGAAGGCATCGAGGGCCAGACCCATCGCGTGTTCCGCAACCTCGCCGCGGTGGCCGCGGCCGCGGGGATGAGCCTGGACCACGCCGTGCGCATGACCGTCTACCTGACCGACCTCGCGCACTTCGCCCGCGTGAACGAGATCATGGCGCAGTACGTGAAGGAGCCCTATCCGGCGCGCGCCGCGGTCGGGGTGGCCGGCCTGCCGCGAGGCGCGCTGGTCGAGATCGACGCCATCCTGCACTCGGAGTGAAGCCGGAGCGGCTCGAGAAGCTCGGGCTGCGCACGCAGCTCGACTACGTCCTGCATCTGCCCCTGCGCTACGAGGACGAGACCAAGCTGACCGCGCCGCAGGACGCGCCGCCGGGAACGCCGGTCCAGGTCCAGGCGCGCGTCGCAAAAGCCGAGGTCGCGTACCGCCCGCGCCGGCAGCTGATCGTGCACGCCGACGGGCTGGTTCTGCGCTTTTTCAATTTCTACGGCAGCCAGCTCAAACAGTTCCAGCGCGCCGCCGACGAAGGAAAATACGTGCGCGCGTTCGGCGAGCTGCGCGGCGGCTTTTTCGGCGCCGAGATGGCGCACCCGCGGTACCGCATCGTCGCCCAGGACGAGCCGCTGCCCGGGGAGCTGACGCCGATCTACCCGACCACCGCGGGCGTCTCGCAGAAGGAGATCCGCAACCGCGTGCTGGAGGCGCTGGATGCCGCCGAACTGGACGATACGCTGCCGGAGCCCCTTCGCCGGCGCTACGCGTTAGCCGATTTCGGCGCCAGCGTGCAGCTGCTGCATCGGCCGCAACCGGGAACCGACCCGGCGCCGGCGTGGCGGCGCATCAAGTTCGACGAGCTGCTGGCGCAGCAGCTGTCGATGCGCTTCGCGTACCGCAAGCGGCGCAGCCGCTTGGCGCCGGTTCTTCCCCCGAATGGACGTTTGTTGAAAGGCTTTCTCGGCAATCTGCCCTTCAAGCTCACCGGCGCGCAGAAGCGGGTGCTCGGCGAGGTGCTGAAAGACATCGCGCAGCCGCACCCCATGCAGCGGCTGCTGCAGGGCGATGTCGGCAGCGGCAAGACCATCGTGGCGGCGATCGCCTGCCTTGCGGCGGCCGATGCCGGCTGGCAGGCGGCGGTGATGGCACCCACCGAGATCCTGTCCGAGCAGCATTTCCGCAAGTTCAGCGAGTGGTTCTCGCCGCTTGGGGTGGGCATTGCATGGCTGCACGGCGCAGCGGCCAAGAAACAGAAGAAGCAGCAGGAAGCACAAATTGTCATCGGCACCCATGCGCTGATCCAGGAAGGCGTCGAGTTCGCGCGGCTGGGGCTAGCGGTGGTCGACGAGCAGCATCGCTTCGGCGTGCAGCAGCGGCTCACCCTGAAACGCAAGGCGGACGAAGCCGTGCCGCACCAGCTGATGATGAGCGCGACGCCGATCCCACGCACGCTCTCCATGACCTACTACGCCGACCTCGACGTTTCGACCATCGACGAGCTGCCGCCCGGGCGCCGCGCGGTGGCGACGCGCCTCGTGTCCGCAGGCCGGCGCGACGAGGTGCTCAAGCGCATCCGCGAAGCCTGCGCCGAGGGGCAGCAGGCGTACTGGGTATGCCCGGTAATCGAGGAGTCGAAAGAAGACGATCTGCAGACGGCGGTCGAAACCTATGAAAGATTGAAAAAAGAGCTCAAAGGCATCGCCGTGGAATTGCTGCATGGCCGGATGCCGCCGGCGGAGAAAGCCGCCGTCATGGCGCGGTTCAAGAAGGCAAAGACCAAGCTGCTCGTCTGCACCACGGTGATCGAGGTCGGCGTCGATGTGCCCAACGCCTCGCTGATGGTGATCGAAAGCGCCGAGCGCTTCGGCCTCGCGCAGCTGCACCAGCTGCGCGGCCGCGTCGGCCGCGGCGCGCGCGACAGCGTCTGCATCCTGCTCTACGGAGCCAAGCTCTCCGCCACCGCGCGCGAGCGTCTCAAGGTGATCTTCGAGAACAACGACGGCTTCGTCGTGGCGGAGCGCGACCTCCAGCTGCGCGGCCCGGGGGAGTTCCTCGGCGAGCGCCAGAGCGGCGACCCGCTCCTGCGCTTCGCCGACCTGGCGCTCGACCAGGACCTGGTGCTGGCGGCCCAGCAGTCCGCGGCGGAGCTCATCGAGAAAGATCCCGAGACGGCCAGAAAGCATGTGCAGCGCTGGCTGGGATCGAGACAGGAGCTCATCGGGGCGTGATGGGTTATCCGAGGCGGTATCCTATGGGCGTGGACCGAGCGTTCATCCTGCGGCGCCTGGATGCCTACGAGCGGCTGATCCGGCTCGACAAGCCGATCGGCACGCTGCTGCTGCTGTGGCCGACGCTGTGGGCCTTGTGGCTGGCGGCGCAGGGGGCCCCCCCGCCCGGCATTGTCGTGATTTTTCTGCTGGGAACCCTGTTGATGCGCTCGGCGGGCTGCGCGATCAACGATTTCGCCGATCGGCGCTACGACGCGCATGTCGAGCGCACGCGGCGCCGGCCGCTCGCCACGGGCGAGATCAGCCCGAAGGAGGCGCTGGCGCTCGCGGCACTGCTCGCGCTCGCCGCATTCGGTGTTGTGCTGTTCCTCAACCGCTTCGCGATAGTGCTGTCGTTCGCCGCGCTGGCGATCGCCGCGCTGTACCCCTTCAGCAAGCGTATTTTCCCCCTGCCGCAGCTGGTGCTCGGCGTCGCTTTCGGCTTCGGCATCCCGCTCGCCTATGCGGCGATCCAGGAGCGGCTGCCGCTCGAATGCTGGCTGCTGCTCGCCGCCAACGTCTGCTACTCGTTCGCCTACGACACCGAGTACGCGATGGTGGACCGCGACGACGACCGCAAGCTCGGCCTGCGCACTTCGGCGATCACGCTTGGCCGCTGGGACGTCGCGGCGGTGATGGCCAGCTATGCCTTAATGGAGGCGATTTTGATTTTTGTCGGCGTTCGACTGGATCTGGGATGGCCCTATTACCTCGGCCTCGCGGCCGCGGGGGCGATGATGGGCTACCACTGGCTCCTGATCCGCGGCCGCACGCGCGAGGGCTGCTTCAAGGCGTTCAAGCACAACAACTGGGTCGGCGGCGCGATCTTCGCGGGCATCGTGCTCGGCCTCGCCCGATGAACGAGCCCGGCGGCGCGATCACGCGCTTCACTTTCACCACCGGGTTGCTGCGCGGCACGCACCTCACGCTGCATCCCACCTGCCTCGTGCATCGCGGCGACACGCAGCTGGAAACGCTGCCGCTCGCCGCCATCGGCGCGCTGCGCGTGGCGTTCGAGCGCGACCTGCGCAAGCTCGGCTGGGGCATCGGACTGGTGGTGCTCGCGCTGCTGCTGCTCGCGCTCGCTTCGCCGCTCGGCGGCTTCGCCAGCACCGCGGCCGCGGATATGGCGGCCGCCGGGCTGCAGGGCGTGACGCGCGGGCTGCACGCGTTCTTCCGCTTTCTCGAAGCGCTCGCGAGCCTGCTGCCGGCGCTGGCATTCCTGTGCGCCGTCGGCGGCGCCGGGCTGTGCGCGCTCGGCTGGATGGGGAGAACCACCCTGACGCTCGCGCTCGCGGGCGCCGAGCGCGTCTACCCCGCGCGGGGGCGCGACAACACGCTGCTGGAGTTCTCCGAGGCGGTCAGCGAGCGCCTGATGCTCCTCAGGCGATGAGCTATGCCGACTTGAGGGAGTTCCTCGCCCAGCTCGAGGCGAAGGGCGACCTCAAGCGCATTGCCGCGCCGGTCTCGCCGCGGCTGGAGATGACCGAGATCTGCGACCGGGTGCTGCGCGCCGACGGCCCGGCGCTGCTGTTCGAGCGGCCCGCGGGCCACTCTATCCCGGTGCTCGGCAATCTGTTCGGCAGCGTGCGCCGCGTCGCGGCAGCGATGGGCGTCGAGGACGCGGCCGCGCTGCGCGATATCGGCAAGCTGCTCGCCTACCTGAAGGAGCCCGAGCCTCCGAAAGGTCTGCGCGATCTGTGGGACAAGTTTCCGCTGTTCCGGCAGGTGCTCAACATGGCGCCGAAAACGCGCTCGAGCGCCCCGTGTCAGGAAACCGTGCTCGAAGGCGGCGACGTCGATCTTGCGCGCCTGCCGGTGCAGACCTGCTGGCCCGACGACGCGGGCCCGCTCATCACGTGGGGGCTGACGGTCACGCGCGGGCCCGCCAAGCCGCGCCAGAACCTCGGCATCTACCGCCAGCAGGTCATCGGCCGCAACCGCGTGATCATGCGCTGGCTCGCGCACCGTGGCGGCGCCCTCGACTACCGGGACCATCTTTCATCCTCGAAGGAACCTTTTCCGGTGGCGGTAGCGCTTGGCGCTGATCCCGCAACGATGCTTGCGGCGGTTACGCCCATCCCGGATACCCTGAGCGAGTACCAGTTCGCCGGGCTATTGCGCGGTGCGCGCACCGAGCTGGCGAAGTGCCTGGGCAGCGACCTGCAGGTGCCGGCGACAGCCGAGATGGTCCTGGAGGGGGTCATTCACCCTGCAGACACCGCAGAAGAGGGACCCCATGGCGACCACACCGGCTACTACAACGAGGCCGAGCGCTTTCCGGTGCTCACAGTGCAAAGACTTACGCTGCGCCGCTCACCGCTGTATCACTCGACCTATACCGGCAAGCCGCCCGACGAGCCAGCGATTCTGGGCATCGCGCTAAACGAGCTGTTCGTGCCGCTGCTGACCCGGCAGTTTCCGGAGATCGTCGACTTCTATCTGCCGCCGGAAGGCTGCTCGTATCGCCTCGCGGTGGTGAGCATGAAAAAGCAGTACCCCGGCCACGCCAAGCGCGTGATGTTCGGCGTCTGGAGCTTCCTGCGCCAGTTCATGTACACCAAATTCATCGTCGTCTGCGACGACGACATCGACGTGCGTGACTGGAAAGAGGTGGTCTGGGCCTTGACTACCCGCGTCGATGCCGCACGCGATTGCCTGATCGTGGAAAGCACGCCGATCGACTACCTCGATTTCGCCAGCCCGGTCGCGGGGCTGGGCTCCAAGATGGGCATCGACGCCACGAACAAATGGCCGGGAGAAACGTCGCGGCGCTGGGGCCGGCCGGCCGCCATGGACGCGGCGGTCAAGGCTCGCGTGGACGCGATGTGGCGCGACCTCGGGCTGTAGATCCTTCATAAACCCAGGTGAGCAGCGCGTCGAAGGCCGCGTCGGCCTGCGGCGCGTTCGGATGGTTCACGATCATCACCACGCTGTGCCGGCGGCCCTGGCGGTCGAGCACATAGCCGGCGATCGAGCGCGCATCGTTCAACAGCCCGGTCTTGATGTGCGCGTTGCCCGCGATGCGCTCGCCGAGCAGGCGCTTGCGCATCGTGCCGTCGAGCGCGACCACCGGCAGGGAGGCGAAGAATTCGGGCATCACCGGGCTCTTCCACGCCGCCTGCATCACCGCGGTGAGTGTCGCGGCGCTCGCGCGCTCAAGGCGCGACAAGCCGGAGCCGTTCTCCAGCACGAGCTCCGGCGCGGCGATCTTCTTCGAGGTGAGCCATTGCCGTACCACGATCCTTGCGTTCTCGGCAGTCGCAGGCGGTCCGGCCATCTCGGCGGCGAGCGTGAGATAGAGCTGGCGCGCCATCACGTTGTTGGAGAACTTGTTGATGTCGCGCACGATCTGGGCGAGCGAATCGGATTCGTGCGTCAGCACGAGCCGCGCGCCGGGCGGCGTCGTGCCTTCGCGCACCGCGCCGCGCCAGCTGCCACCCATCTCCGTCCAGAGCTGGCGCAGCATGGCACCGACGTATTCGTTCGGCGCGTGCAGCGCGACGTTCATCTCGCGCTCGCCGCAGATGGCCGGATATACCCCGGTAAACACCGCGCGCGGCGGCAGCGACTGGAAGCTCGCCTGAATCACGTCGCGGAAAGCGCGCCCGCCGTCGGGGCAGGCGCCCTCGCCGAGGCGCAGCGCGTTGACCATCTGGAATCCGGGGAGCTGCGGCTCGACGTAGATCCGCACGCCGCCGTTGTCGGGCGCAAACTGAAAGCGCAGCGACTTGAAGTTCACCAGCAGGGCATCGGGAGGCACGTTGTAGGGCCGGAACGCCTCGCCATCGAACGGCAGGTCCGGCACCGGCGCGAAATGGCTGCGGTCGAG
>DASQGB010000105.1:0-6692 GCA_035632815.1 Burkholderiales bacterium
AGCACCAGGCGCCGCCCGGCGTCGACCCGAACCAGTTCAAGCCGCTTCCGGACCGCAACGACGTCGTGTCCTGGAAGGTGCTGTCGCAGGTCGAGCTGGTGAAGCAGAAGGATCGCTACGTGCCGCAGTTCTCCGCCGCGGTCGCCGCGCTGGACAAGAAGGACGTCAAGGTCCAAGGCTTCATGATGCCGCTGCAGATGGGCGACAAGCAGAGCCACTTCGTGCTCACTGCGATGCCGCAGAGCTGCGCGTTCTGCCTGCCGGGCGGTCCCGAGAGCATGGTCGAGGTGAAGAGCAAGACGCCGGTGAAATACACCTTCGAGCCGGTCGTCCTGACCGGCAAGCTCGAGGTCCTCAAGGACGATCCGACCGGCGTCTTCTACCGCCTGACCGACGCCGTCCAGTCGAACTGACGCGTCTGTTTTTCGCCGTTCCCGAGGCCTTGGCCTCATCTTTGCTGCTCTCTCCTGAGTAACCCCCTATGGAACAATTTCACGGCACTACCATTCTTTCCGTTCGCCGCGGCTCGAGCGTCGCGCTGGGCGGCGACGGCCAGGTCCCCCTCGGCAACGTCGTGATCAAGGGCGGCGCGAAAAAGGTGCGGCGGCTGTATCAGGACCGCATCCTCGCCGGCTTCGCCGGCGGTACCGCCGACGCGTTCACGCTGTTCGAGCGCTTCGAGGCGAAGCTCGACAAGCACCAGGGCAACCTGATGCGCTCGGCGGTCGAGCTCGCCAAGGACTGGCGCACCGACCGCATCCTGCGGCGCCTCGAGGCGATGCTCGCGGTCGCCGACAAGGAGCGCTCGCTGATCATCACCGGGATGGGCGACGTGGTCGAGCCCGAGCTCGGCATCGTCGCCATCGGCTCGGGCGGTGCTTATGCGCAGAGCGCCGCGCGCGCCCTGCTGGAGAACACTCAGTTTTCCCCCAAAGACATCGTGGACAAGGCGCTCGCCATCGCCGCCGACATCTGCATTTATACGAACCATCAGCGCACCATCGAGGTCCTCGAGTGAGTGGAATGACTCCGCAGGAGATCGTCCACGAGCTCGACAAGTACATCGTAGGACAGGGCAAAGCGAAGCGCGCCGTCGCCATTGCGCTGAGGAACCGCTGGCGGCGCCAACAGGTCGCCGACCCGCTGCGCCAGGAGATCACGCCGAAGAACATCCTCATGATCGGGCCCACCGGCGTGGGCAAGACCGAGATCGCGCGCCGCCTCGCGCGCCTCGCCGACGCGCCCTTCATCAAGGTCGAGGCGACGAAGTTCACCGAGGTCGGCTACGTCGGCCGCGACGTCGACACCATCGTGCGCGACCTGGTAGAGATCAGCCTCAAGCAGACCCGCGAGCAGGCGACGCGGCGCGTGCGCAGCCGCGCGGAGGAGGCCGCCGAGGAGCGGATTCTCGACGCGCTGGTGGGTTCGAGGGGTGGCGAGGAAAACGCGGCGCGGCAGGAGGAGAACCCGACGCGGCAGAAATTCCGCAAGAGGCTGCGCGAGGGCGAGCTCGACGACAAGGAGATCGACATCGAGGTGACGCTCGGCCAGCCGCAGATGGAGATCCTGGCGCCGGCCGGAATGGAGGAGCTCACCGGCCAGATCCAGGGCATGCTCGCCAATCTGGGCGGCGGCCGCCGGCGGCTGCGCCGCCTGAAGATCCGCGAGGCGGCGCAGCTGCTCACCGAGGAGGAGGCGGCGCGTCTGGTGAACGACGACGAGCTCAAGGCGCGCGCGCTCGCCAACGCCGAGCAGAACGGCATCGTGTTCCTCGACGAGATCGACAAGATCACCAGCCGCGGCGAGATGGCCGGCGCCGACGTCTCGCGCCAGGGCGTGCAGCGCGACCTCTTGCCGCTGGTCGAGGGCACCACGGTCTCGACGCGCTACGGCATGGTCAAGACCGACCATATACTCTTCATCGCCTCGGGCGCCTTCCACCTCTCCAAGCCCTCCGATCTCATCCCCGAGCTGCAGGGGCGCTTCCCGATCCGCGTGGAGCTCGATCCGCTGTCGGTGGACGACTTCGAGCGCATCCTCGTGGCGACCGACGCGAGCCAGGTGAAGCAGTACCAGGCGCTGCTCGCCACCGAGGGGCTGGCGGTCCAATTCCGCCCCGAGGCGATCCGGCGCCTCGCCGAGATCGCCTTTCAGGTGAACGAGAGGACCGAGAACATCGGCGCGCGCCGCCTCTATACCGTGCTCGAGAAGCTGCTGGAGGAGCTCTCGTTCGAGGCCGGCAAGCGCGGCCCCGGCGAGGTCACGATCGACGCCGGCTATGTCGACGCGCGTCTGGGCGAGCTGGCGCGCAACGAGGATCTGGCGCGCTACGTTCTTTGAGCGTCATTTTCAGGCATGTGAGGCAGAAGCATGGCTTCCCCTCAAGGGGGATAACGGGGGGCAAGCTCGCGCACCAGCATCCGGCTTCCTGCCCGCCGCAGTGAAACGGCGCGCCGCAGCGCGCGCACAGGCTGTCAGAAATACTTCGCTCCGAGGCGCTGCGCCGCCTTGCGCAACACCCACATCTGGACCTTGAAATTCCTGCAACCGTCGCAGATCGCGAGATGCAGACGCAGCCGCACACGCTCGCCGAAGCCAAGGCGGCGATCGAGGCCTTGCGACACGAGGCGGGTGGCCTCTTTGCAGGTAAGGATCATTTACGCGACCAGTTGACTTCGAGGCACAGGCGCAGCGCCATGCGCGCGCGGTACAGCAGCACCCAGCAATGCGTCGGTGTGATGGCGAGTTCCTTACAGATCTCAGCGGTCTCCATGCCCAGGTGCTCGCGCATCATGAACGTCTCGGCGGTCTTGGCCGGCAGGCGCGCGAGGCAGGCCTCCAGGGCGGCGAAGAACTGCTTCTGCTCAAGCGCGGAATCGGGATAGGCCCAGGCGCTCGGCAGGGCGTCCCAGTGGTCGCCCGAGTCGAACAGCGCGTCGAACTCGCCCATGTCGGGTTCCGCGGGCAGGATCGTCGACTCCTTCGCCGCCCGGCGGATCGCGTCGATGATCTTGTGCTTGAGGATGCCGGTGAGCCAGGTGCGCAGGTTCGAGCGGCCGGCGAACCCGGCCTCGCCGGCCAGGGCGGCGAGCAGCGTCTCCTGCACCGCGTCCTCGGCGGCGTGCCGGTCGCGCAGATGGAGCGTGGCATAGCGCAGGAGATAGCCCCTTTCGTCCTCCACCTGGGTACGGAAATCCCTCACCGGCCGGCATTTTACAGCCCCCTTGAAACCTTCAGCGAGCTGGTGGACGATCTGTTCAAGGGATTCCTGGTACGCCCGGTGGCGTACGAGGGACGCAATGACGCGGCTCCGCGCATGAAGGTGGACGTCGCCGAGAAGAACGGCGCCTACCTCGTCAAGGCCGAGCTGCCCGGGGTGAAGAAGGAAGACATCCAGGTCAGCATCGACGGCCCGCAGGTCAGCCTGTCGGCCGAGGTGCAGCGCGAGAACGCGGACCACGACCAGCGCGTGCTGCATACCGAGCGCGTGTACGGCAAGGTCCAGCGCAGCTTCACGCTGCCGCAGGAAGTCGACGAAGACAAGGTCGAAGCGAAGTTCCGCGACGGCGTCCTCGAGCTGACGCTGCCCAAGAAGCAGGCGGCGGCACGCAAGCAGATCTCGATCCAGTAAGTTTTTCTGTAGTATCCGGGGGGCGCGCATGAACGCCCCCTACAACCATAGTCCGGAAGCAGCCGAAAAGGCCCGCATCCTCGCCGAGGCGCTGCCGTACATCCAGCGCTTCCACGGCAAGACCATCGTCGTCAAGTTTGGCGGCAACGCCATGACCGACGACGTGCTGAAAGCCGGCTTCGCGCACGACCTGGTGCTGCTCAAGCTGGTGGGCATGAACCCGGTTGTGGTGCACGGCGGCGGGCCGCAGATCGAGCAGCTGCTGGCGCGCCTCGGGAAAAAGGGCGAGTTCGTCCAGGGCATGCGCGTCACCGACGCCGAGACCATGGACGTGGTCGAGATGGTGCTTGGCGGCCAGGTCAACAAGGAAGTGGTCGAGCTCATCAACCAGGCCGGCGGCAAGGCGGTCGGCCTCACCGGGCAGGACGGCAACTTCATCCGCGCCCGCAAGCTGCTTCTGCCCTCCAAGGAGAACGGCCGCGTCGACCTCGGTCAGGTCGGCGAGGTGGAGTCGATCGACCCGTCGGTGATCGAGGCGCTCGAGTCGGGGGGCTTCATCCCGGTGGTCGCGCCGATTGGCACCGGCGCCGACGGCACTACCTACAACATCAACGCCGACCTGGTGGCGGGCAAGCTGGCCGAGATCCTGCGCGCCGAGAAGCTGGTCGTGCTGACCAATACCCCGGGCGTGCTCGACAAGGACGGCAAGCTCCTGACCGGCCTCACGCCGAAGAGAATCGACGAGCTGGTCGCCAAGGGCGTGATTTCGGGCGGCATGTTGCCCAAGATCGGCTCCGCGCTGGAGGCGGCGCGCAACGGCGTAAAGAGCGTCCACATCATCGACGGCCGGGTGCCGCACGCGCTGCTCCTGGAAGTTCTGACCGACCAGGGGGTCGGCACGTTAATCCGCAGTAAGTAGCCATTGAGGATCGCTCGGGGATCTGGGTGCGCGTTGCACGCTTAGCGCCATCCCGGCGGGTGTGGATTTTCGACCTCGACAACACCCTGCACGATGCGCGCGCGCGCATCTTTCCGTCGATGCACGGGCAGATCAACGCCTATCTCAAGCGCCACTTCGGCGTCGACGACGCCGGCGCAGATGCCATGCGCCAGCACTTCTGGCGGCGCTACGGCACCACGCTGAACGGGTTGATGCGCCACCATGGCACCGACCCGCGCGAGTTCCTGCGCGAGACGCACGTCTTCCCCGAGCTCGCCGGGATGGTGGTCCACGACAACGCCCTGCGGCACGCGCTGGCGCGGCTCGGCGGCAGGAAGCTGGTGTTCTCCAACGCCCCGCGGCATTACGTCGCTGAGGTGCTGCGCGCCATCGGCCTCGGACGCTATTTCGAGGCGGTGTACAGCATCGAGGATGCCCGTTATCGCGGCAAGCCCGCGCTGCACGGCTTCCACATGCTGCTGCGCAAGCACGACCTCGACCCTCACCGCTGCGCCTTCGTCGACGACATCCTCGACAACCTGCGGGCCGCGCACCGCCTGGGCATGTCCACGGTCTGGGTGAGCCAGGCCAAGCGGCGCGTTCCTTACGTCGACTTGCGCGTAGCTTCGGTGATCGAGCTTCCGCGTCTGGTCTTCCGTTACGGGTAAGCATAGAATCCGGCGCTTCCCCCATGCCCCGCGCCAAAGGCGAACGCAGGCTCGAGATCCTAAAAGCCCTCGCGCAGATGCTCGAGGCGCCGAAATGGGAGCGCATCACCACCGCCGCGCTGGCCGAGAAGCTGGGAGTCTCGGAAGCCGCGCTCTACCGCCACTTCGCGTCCAAGGCCCAGATGTACGAAGGCCTGATCGAGTTCATCGAGAGCTCGGTGTTCTCGCTCGCCAACCGCATCACCGAGGACGAGACCGACGGCTTGCGCCAGGCCGAGAAGCTGGTGGAGATGCTGCTGGCGTTCTGCGAGAAGAACCCGGGGATGGTGCGCGTGATGACCGGCGATGCCCTGGTGGGCGAGCACGAGCGGCTGCAGGCGCGCATGAACCAGTTCTTCGACCGCTACGAGGCGACCCTCAAGCAGGCGCTGCGGGCGGCGGCCGACGGCGATGCCGCCGGCCGGGCCGGGACGCTGTTGCGCTACTCGCTCGGCTGCCTGCACCAGTACGCCAAGAGCGGCTTTGCCAAGAAGCCCAGCGAGAGCTTCTCCGCGCAGCGCCGCTACCTGCTGGCCTGATCTATCGTTTGCCGCACACCGCGCAGGCGGGATCTTTCTTCACGCGCATGCTGCGCCACTCGGCCTTCTTGGCGTCGAAGATGAGCAGCCGGCCGTTTAATGATTCCCCCACCTCGGCGAGGAGCTTGATCGCCTCCATGGCCTGCATCGTGCCCATCACGCCGGTGAGCGGCGCGAAGACACCCATCGTCGAGCACTGCACTTCCTCGACTTCGCCATCCTCGGGGAATAGGCAGGAGTAACAGGGAGAATCCTCCTTTGTTAAATCGAACACGGCAATCTGGCCGTCGAAGCGGATCGCCGCTGCGGAGACAAGCGGCTTCCCCGCGCGCACGCAGGCGCGGTTGATCGCATGGCGCGTGGCGAAGTTGTCCGAGCAGTCGAGCACGATGTCTGCCTCGGCAGCCAGCTTCGCCGCCCCCTGGGCATCGATGCGTGAATCCAGGGCCGCCACCTTCACGTCGGGGTTCGCGGCGTTAAGCGCGGCGCGCGCGGCTTCGACTTTGCGCGCGCCGACCGAGTCGCTGCGGTACAGGATCTGGCGCTGCAGGTTGGTGAGGTCGACCTTGTCGGAGTCGGCGATGGTCAGCCGCCCGATCCCTGCCGCGGCGAGGTAGAGCGCCGCAGGGCAGCCCAAGCCGCCGGCGCCGACGATCAGGACCGATGCCTCCCGCAGCCGCTCCTGCCCCTCGATCCCGATCTCGGCGAGCAGGATGTGGCGGCTGTAGCGGAGGAGCTGCTCGTCGTTCAGTTAGTTGAGGGTTTGCTCTGCGCGACCGTCGGCGACTGCGACTTCACTGGCTCGCCCTTGAGGAAGGCGATGGCCTGCGACAGCTGGAAGTCTTCCTTCGATCCCATCTCGGTCGGCTTCTGCT
>DASQGB010000106.1:0-10044 GCA_035632815.1 Burkholderiales bacterium
CCTCAGGGTGGGCTTGCCGCCGCCCGAAGGCTTCTTGGGCGGCTCAGAGGTGCTAACTGGCGCGGGGAGCGCGGCCGGCGGTCGGGTATTGGCCGGAGCGGTCTCGGTCTCCGCCTTCGACTGGATGCCGGACTTGGGGCCTTCGATGTCGAAGGTCATGCCGTGGCCGGTCTCGCGCGCATAGAGGGCGTAGACGTTCGTCACCGGCAGCGAGATCTGGCGCGCGACGCCGCCGAAGCGCGCCGAGAACTCGATCAGCTCGTTGCCCATCTGCAGCTTGTGCACCGCATTGGGACTGATGTTGAGAGTGATCTCGCCGCCTTTCACGTACTCGGCGGGCACTTGCGCGCGCGAGTCAACCTTCACCGCAAGGTGCGGCGTATAGCCGTTGTCGACGCACCACTCGAACAGCGCGCGCAACAGGTACGGCTTGGTCGCGATCTCCTTCATTTTTTACTTGCGCATCACCTTCTCGGAGGGGGTGAGGGCCTCGATGAAAGCGGGCCGCGAGAAGATGCGCTCGGCGTACTTCATCAGCGGTGCCGCGGTCTTGCCGAGCTTGATGCCGTAGTGGTCCAGGCGCCACAGCAGCGGCGCGATGGCCACGTCGAGCATGGTGAAGTCGTCGCCGAGCATGTGCTTGGTCTTGGTGAACACCGGCGCCAGCTCGATCAGCCGGTCGGTGACGTGCTGGCGCGAGCGCTCGACCTGCTTTTCCTTGCCCGACTCGAGCGCCTCGATCTGCGAGAAGAGCTCCACTTCCATATTGAACAGCATAAGGCGTGCCCGCGCACGCATCACCGGGTCGGCGGGCATCAGCTGCGGATGCGGAAAGCGCTCGTCGATGTATTCGTTGATGATGTTCGACTCGTACAGGATGAGGTCGCGCTCGACCAGCACCGGCAGGCGGTTGTAGGGATTCATCACCGCGATGTCCTCGGGCTTGTTGTAGAGATCCACGTCGATGACCTGGAAGTCCATGCCCTTCTCGTACAGCACGAAGCGGCAGCGATGGCTGAAAGGGCAGGTGGTGCCCGAGTAAAGTTGCATCATGAGGCTTGGCTTCCGATCGAAGAAAAAACGAACTACTTAACGTCCTTCCAGTACTCCCGCTTCAGCAAGTACGCGAAGATGAAAAGGATCACCAGCGCGAACAGCACGACGATGCCGATCGGCTTGCGCTTGACCGCCGCAGGCTCGCCGACGTAGGCGAGGAAGTTCACCAGATCGCGCACCGTGGCGTCGTAATCCGTCGGCGATAAGGCCCCCTTCGACAGCTCGACCCACTTGCCCTCCTTCGCTTCGTAGCCGCGCTCGCCCTGAAGCGTCCAAAGCGCGTGCGGCATGGCGACGTTGGGAAAGACAGCGTTGTTCCAGCCGGTGGCGGTCTTGGCATCGCGGTAGAAGGTGCGCAGGTAGGTGTACAGCCAGTCGGCGCCGCGCGAGCGGCTCACCACCGACAGGTCCGGAGGCGGGACGCCGAACCACTGCTTGCCTTCCTTCGTTGCCAGGGTGGTCTTCATCGTCTCGCCGACCTTGTCGGCGGTGAACAGCAGGTTGTCGCGGATCTGCGCCTCGTTGAGGCCGATCTCGGTGAGGCGGTTGTAGCGCATGTACTGCGCGCCGTGGCAGCCGATGCAGTAGTTGACGAAAGTGCGCGCGCCGGCCTGCAGGCTGACCAGGTCGGTCGGTTCGTGCGGCGAGCGGTCGAGCCGGTATCCGGCTTCGGCCGCCCAGGCGGCGATCGGGCTGAGAAGCGCTATGGCGATCAGTTTTCTCATTTTTTGGTGGTGATGCGCTCGGGCACCGGCTGCACGCGGTCGATCCTGCTGTACCAGGGCATGAGTAGGAAGAACAGGAAGTAGAGGATCGTGCACAGGCGGGCGACCCAGATCGCGAGCTCTTTCGTATCGAGGATATCTTTAGGATCGGGAATCTGGCCCCAAACTGTCGGGGCCTTCACGCCAAGGTAGCCCAGCACCACGAACGCCACCACGAAGATCGCGAGCGCGCTCTTGAAGTAGGCCCCGCGGTAGCGGATCGATTTCACCGGGCTGCGGTCGAGCCAGGGCAGGAAGAACAGGATCATCACCGCCACGCCCATCGCCAGCACACCCGGGAACTGCGAGGTGAACAGCGGCGGCACCGCGCGCAGGATCGAGTAGTACGGCGTGAAGTACCACACCGGGGCGATGTGCTCCGGCGTCTTCAGCGGATCGGCCGGGATGAAGTTGTTGTGCTCGAGGAAGTAGCCGCCCATCTCCGGCACGAAGAACATGACGATGCAGAAGATGATGAGGAACACCACCGCGCCGACCGTGTCCTTCACCGTGTAGTAGGGATGGAAGGGAACGCCGTCGAGCGGGTGACCGTTCGGGTCCTTGTGCTTCTTGATCTCGACGCCGTCGGGATTGTTCGAGCCGACGTCGTGCAGCGCGAGGATATGCGCGACCACCAGGCCGAGCAGCACGAGCGGCAGGGCAATTACGTGCAGCGCGAAGAAGCGGTTGAGCGTGGCGTCGGACACGACGTAGTCGCCGCGGATCCACAGCGCGAGATCGGGGCCGATGAACGGGATGGTGCCGAAGAGATTCACGATCACCTGCGCGCCCCAGTAGGACATCTGGCCCCAGGGCAGCAGGTAGCCGAAGAACGCTTCGCCCATCAGCGTGAGGTAGATCAGCACGCCGAAGATCCACACCAGCTCGCGCGGCTCGCGGTGCGAGCCGTACAGGAGCGCGCGGAACATGTGCAGGTACACCACGATGAAGAACGCCGAGGCGCCGGTCGAGTGGATGTAGCGCAGGATCCAGCCGCCGGGCACGTCGCGCATGATGTACTCGACCGAGCCGAAAGCGAGAGCGGCATCGGGCTTGTAGTGCATGGTGAGGAAGATGCCCGAGACGATCTGGATCACGAGCACCAGCATCGCGAGCGAGCCGAAGTAGTACCAGAAGTTGAAGTTCCTCGGCGCGTAGTACTCGGCGGCGTGCTTCTTCCATTCCTGCGCCACCGACGGCATGCGCGAGTCGAACCACTGCCACAGGCGTGTACCGCTCCCCGAAGCCATCCCTATGCCCCCTTGGTTTCCTGGTCTTCGCCGATCACCAGCGTGCCCTCCGACACGAAGGTGTACGGCGGCACTTTGAGGTTCGTCGGTGCGGGCGCGCCGCGGAATACGCGCCCGGCGTAGTCGAACTTCGAGCCGTGGCAGGGACAGTAGAAGCCTCCGGCCCAGTCGCTGCCCATCTCGGCCTTGGCGTCGGCGGCCTTGAGCTGCGGCGAGCAGCCGAGGTGCGTGCATACGCCTTCCATCACCATCAGCTCCGGCTTCGCCGAACGGTATTCGTTCTGCGCGTATTTGGGCTGCTCGGAGGACTTGGACGCGGGATCGGTCAACCGCGGCTCTGCGGCCTTCAGCGAATCGAGCATTTCCTTGGTGCGGCGGATCACCCACACCGGCTTGCCGCGCCATTCGATGATGGACAGCTCCCCTGGCGCGAGCCTGGACAGGTCGACTTCCACCGGCGCACCGGCGGCCTTGGCGCGCTCGGAGGGCAGCATGCTGGCGACGAAGGGAACCGCCGCGCCGACGCCCGCGGCACCGCCCACCACCGAGGTCGCGACCAGCAGGTTGCGCCGCGTCTTGTCGACTTTTTCTTGATCGTTCATAGAGATGGAGGTTTCCTAGCTGCGCGCGAAAGCGTGCGATTTTAGCGACGCACTACGCGCTTGTCCACGTTTTCGCAGCTAAACAATTGGATATTCAAGGGAAATCGTATACTAGCGGTCCGCTCCCCCATGCACCGCCTGTGGCTCATCTTTGCGCAGGCCGCGACCATCGCCGTCGCGGTGCTGTTCGTCGTCTCGACATTCCGGCCGGAATGGCTGCCGGCGCGTCCCAGCGCGGCGGTCGCGTTGCAGCAGGCGCCCGCCACCGGGCCGCTGCCGAGCGTTGCGCGCGTCGGGTCTTATCACGAAGCGGTGCAGCGCGCGACGCCCTCGGTGGTGAACATCTTCACCTCGAAGGAAATCCGCTCGCCGCGCCATCCGCTGCTCAATGACCCGATCTTCCGCAACTTCTTCGGCAACCAGCTGCCCGACGAGGCGCAGAAGGCGTCGAGCCTCGGCTCGGGCGTGATCGTCAGCGCGAGCGGCTACGTGCTCACCAATCATCACCTCGTCGAGGCGGCCGATGAGATCGAGGTCGCGCTCGCCGACGGCAAGAAGCTGCTCGCCAAGGTGGTGGGCAACGATCCGGAGTCCGATCTGGCGGTGCTGCGCGTCAATGCGGAGAGCCTGCCCGCGATCACCTTCGGTTCGTCCGACAACCTGCGCGTCGGCGACGTCGTTCTCGCTATCGGCAACCCTTTCGGCGTCGGCCAGACGGTGACCAGCGGCATCGTCTCGGCGCTCGGCCGCACGGGCCTGGGCATCAACACCTTCGAGAATTTCATCCAGACCGACGCCGCCATCAACCCGGGCAACTCGGGCGGCGCGCTGGTCGACTCGGGCGGCAATCTGGTCGGCATCAACACCGCGATCTTCTCGCACCGCTCCGGCGGCTCGATGGGCATCGGCTTCGCCATCCCGGTGTCCACCGCCCATATGGTGCTCGACCAGATCGTGCGCCTGGGAAGCGTCACGCGCGGCTGGATCGGCGTCGAGGTGAAGGAGATCACGCCGCAGATCGCCGAGTCCTTCAAGCTCGGCGGCACCCGCGGCGCTCTGATCGCCGGCGTGCTGCGCGGCGGGCCTGCCGACAAGGCGGGGATCAAGCCCGGCGACGTGCTGGTCGAGGTGGAGGGGAAGCTTGTGTCCGACCCGACCACGATGGTGAACCTCATCGCCGCGCTCGCCCCGGGCAAGGCGGCGAAGTTGAAGCTCACACGCCAGGGGCAGAACGTCGACGCGAGCGTCACCGTCGGCCGCCGGCCGAAGCCCCAGGCCCGCGCCGAATAGACACGCCGGAAGGGACTTCCATGAACAGCAGGATCGGTTTTGCCGCCGTCGCTCTACTGGCCGCCGGTTGCGCGAGCGCGCCGGATTTTTCCCGGCAGAAGGTCGTCCATAACCGTTACGACGGGGCGACTGACGACCTCCTTACCGCAGGGCTGGGGAAGAGCGGCTTGGGCGCCGCAACCCCGCCTCCGGTGCTCGATGCGAAGGCGCCTACCGCGGCGGAGCTGAGGCGCCGCGCGATTCACGCCAATTACCGCGCGCTCGCCGACATGAGCCCGGCGGGCGGCTATGGAGTCTTGTACGGGCCGAATGTCGATCTCTCAGGAAAGGACGCGCTCGGCGAGGGCAAAGTCGCGGGCGACGAGTACCTGACGCTTCTCGACGATGCCACGTTGATGGTTCAGGTGCCCGACGGCTTCAATCCCAAGGAGCCGTGCATCGTCACCGCGACGTCGTCCGGCTCGCGCGGCATCTATGGCGCGATTGGCACTTCGGGTGAATGGGGGCTGAAACGCGGCTGCGCAGTCGCGTACACCGACAAGGCGACGGGCACTGGGCTGCACGACCTCGCCTCGAATACCGTCAATCTGCTCAACGGCGAGCGCGCGAGCGCCGAGCGCGCCGGCCGCGATTCGCTGTTCACCGCGGGACTGTCTGCGGACGAGCGCGCGCGCTTTCTGCGCGACCATCCGCACCGCGTCGCGATAAAGCATGCGCACTCGCAGCGCAATCCTGAAAAGGATTGGGGGCAACATACGTTGGCTTCGATCGAATTCGCGTTTCACGTCCTCAATGGCCTTAAGGACCGGCGCGCGGGCAGTTATACGCCCGAAAACACCATCGTGATCGCCTCGAGCGTGTCGAACGGAGGATACGCAGCGCTTGCTGCCGCCGAGCGGGATGCCCGAGGGCTCATCGACGGCGTCGCGGTGTCGGAACCCAACGTCGCTCTGGCGGACGCGCGATCCACGTTCGACAGCTCGACGCTCCTCAATGTGTACCTGCCTTGCGCATCGCTCGACGCGGCGAACGCACAGGCGCCGCTCAATACGGTGCCGCAGCCGCTGCGCGAGGCGCGCTGCGCGTCGCTTGCGAAGAAGGGCCTGCTCAAGTCGGCAACGCTGCCGGAGCAGGCGGCCGAGAGCCAGCGCATCATCAACGATTACGGCATTCTTCGCGATGCAAACCTCGTGCTGCCATCGCATTACGCGCTCTCCGTGCCGCAGGGCATCGCAGTGACTTACGCCAATAGTTATGGCCGCTTCTCGGTCGCCGACAATCTTTGCGGCTACAGCTTCGCCGCCACCGCCGCGTCCGGACCCAATGCGGGAGACCCCGTTTCCGCCGCCGGCCTTGAGCTGTCGTTCGCCACCTCGAACGGCATCCCGCCAACCGCCGGCATCAACCTCGTCAACAACCTCTCCGTGGGAGGGGCGAAGGAGGATCGCCTCTCGGTGTCGCCGTCTAGCGGGATGCGCGACTTGAATCTCGATGGCGCCCTGTGCCTGCGCGCGCTGGCTACTGGAGCGGACCCTGTCAGCGGCAAACCTCTCGAGGGTGCGATGCGCGAGCAGCATCGGCGCGTACAGCGGGGAATCGAAGAGACGCGGCTCACCGGCAACCTGCGCGGCAAACCAGCGGTATTCGTCAATGGCCGCGCCGACGCGATCCTGCCGCCGAACCACGCTTCGCGCGCGTACTTCGTGCGCAACAAGGCAGTCGAGCCCGCTTCCAAGCTGCACTACTACGAGGTCACTAACGCTCAGCACTTGGATGTTCTAAACGGCATCGGCGGGTTCGACTCGCGATATGTGCCGTTGAACGTCTATTTCATCCAGGCCCTCAACATCATGTGGGACCACCTGAAAAGCGGCCGAGCACTCCCCGTCTCGCAGCTAGTGCGCACGACACCCCGCGGACAGATGGACGGCAAGACCGTACCGTTGGCTGCAAAAAACCTGCCGCCGATCGAGCGCTCGCTCGGCGCCGGTGCGTTGATCAGCGTGGGCGCCGACGGCAAGCTGCGCATCCCGGACTAGGGACGGACGCCGCCTCAGGAAATAGTGGTCTGTCCCTGATTCTCGGCGGCCGCGGCCTGCGGCCGCGGAGTGATGAAGCGCGCGCAGAGCAGCCCCGCTTCGTAGAGTATGCACATCGGCACCGCAAGCATGAACTGCGACAGCACGTCGGGCGGGGTGACCACCGCCGCGACGACGAAGGCGCCGACGACCACATAGGGCCTTGCGTGCTTGAGCTGTTGCAGCGTCACCAGCCCCATGCGCACCAGGACCACGACCACGATCGGGATCTCGAAGGTGATGCCGAAGGCGAGGAACATCGTGATCACGAAGCTGAAATAGGCCTCGATGTCGGGCGCGGGCGTGATCGATTTCGGCGCGAAGTCGTGGATGAAGGCGAACACCTTGCCGAAAACGAAGTAGTAGCAGAATGCGACGCCCAGCAGGAACAGCACCGTGCTCGCCACCACCAGCGGCAGGGCGAGGCGCTTCTCGTGCTCGTAGAGACCCGGCGCGACGAACGCCCAGGCCTGGTAGAGGACATATGGCAGCGCGATCATGAAGCCGACCAGCGCGGTCACCTTCACCGGCACCATGAAGGGCGTGATTACGCCGGTGGCGATCATCTTCGCCCCCTCGGGCAGCGCGTTCATGAGCGGCGCGGCGAGGAAATCGTAGATGGCGCCCGAGCCGGGCCAGATGAACAGCGCGACGAAGAACACCAGGATCGCGGCGACCGCGCGCACCAGCCGCTGGCGCAGCTCGACCAGGTGGGAGATGAAGCTTTCCTGGTCGCTCATTTTTCTACGGGTTTGCTTTCCGAGGCAGGTTTGTCCTGCATCACACTGTCTACCGTCTTGTTCAGATCGGTCTCGGTCTTGTTCACCTCGGCCTGCACCGAGCTTTCGAAATTCGTCGCCGCCTGCTGCATCGAGTCGCGCATCTTGCGCAGCTCGTCGAGCTCGATCTCGCGGTTGATGTCGGCCTTGACGTCGGCGACATAGCGCTGCAGCCGGCCCGCCAGGTGGCCGACGGTGCGCGCCATGCGCGGCAGCTTCTCGGGGCCGATGACGATCAGCGCGACGACGCCGATCACCAGCAGCTCAGAGAATCCGATGTCGAACATGCGGCTTGAGAATAAAAAGGCGCCCGCGCGGGCGCCTTTGGTCCGTGCCGAGCCGGCCGCTCAGGCCTTGTGCTCGGTTTTCTGCTTGACTTCGCCCTCGACCGCCTTGCCGGTCACCTGCGCCGCAGGCGCGTCGCCCTGCTTGTCCGCGCCTTCGCGCATCCCGTCCTTGAAGCCGCGCACCGCGCCGCCGAGATCCGTGCCCATGTTGCGCAGCTTCTTGGTGCCGAAAATCAGCATCACGATCACCAGGACGATCAGCCAGTGCCAAATGCTGAACGAGCCCATATCCGTCTCCTAGTTTTTCCTCTGCAGCATCGGGCCGAGAGGCTCGGGCCCGCCGAGGACATGCATATGCACATGATACACCTCCTGATGTCCCACCCGCCCGTTGTTGAGGATGGCGCGGAAGCCGTCGGTGGCGCCTGCCTTGCGCGCCAGCTCGCCGGCGAGCGCGAGCATCTTGCCGAGCGCGCGGTGCTGCGCCATGCCGGCCTCGTAGAGCGACGCGACATGCTCCTTCGGGATGATCAGGAAGTGCACCGGCGCCTGCGGCCGCACGTCGTGGAACGCCACCACGTCCTCGTCCTCGTGCAGCTTCTTGGCGGGGATCAGCCCGCGCACGATCTTGCAAAAAATACAGTTTGGATCGGTCATTTTTTCCGGGCCGCCTTTTCGTCGAGGCCGGAGATGCCTTCGCGCCGCTGCATCTCGGCGAGCACGTCCCGCGGCCCCAGGCCGTGGCGCGAAAGCACGATCATGCAGTGGAACCACAGATCGGTGACCTCGCGCACCAGGTGCAGCCGGTCGCCGCTTTTCGCGGCAAGCACCGTCTCGGTCGCCTCCTCGCCGATCTTCTTCAGCATCGCGTCGTCGCCCTTCGCGAACAGCTTCGCGACGTAGGATTTCTCCGGGTCACCGCCTTTGCGCTCCTCGATGGCGGCGGCAATTCTGTCCAGAACGTCTTTCATCGTTTGTAGATGAGCTCGGGATCCTTCAGCACCGGGTCGATCGTCACCCATTTTCCGTTGTCGAGCTTGCGGAAAAAGCAGCTCTCGCGGCCGGTGTGGCAGGCGATGCCGCCGACCTGCTCCACCTTGAGCAGCACCGCGTCGGCGTCGCAGTCCAGGCGCAGCTCGCGCAGCTTCTGCACATGCCCGGACTCCTCGCCCTTGCGCCACAGCCGCTTGCGCGAGCGCGACCAGTACACCGCTTCCTTGCTTTCAACGGTTTTCTCCAGGGACTGGCGATTCATCCACGCTACGGTGAGAACCCGCCCGGTTGAAACATCCTGGGCCACGGCGGCAATCAGGCCCTCGCGGTCCCATGGTACTTCGTCAAGCCAGCTCACAACCTTACCTCGATGCCGCGGGAGCGCATGTGCTCCTTCGCCTGGCGCACGGTGAACTCGCCGAAGTGGAACACGCTCGCCGCGAGCACCGCGTCGGCGCGCCCCTCGAGCACGCCTTGCGCGAGATGCTCGAGCGTGCCGACGCCGCCGGAGGCGATGACCGGAACGCCCACCGCCTCCGATACCGCGCGCGTCAGCGCGAGATCGAAGCCGTCGCGCGTGCCGTCGCGGTCCATGCTGGTAAGGAGAATCTCGCCGGCGCCGGCGGCCTCCATGCGGCGCGCCCAATCGATGGCATCGAGGCCGGTGGCTTTGCGTCCGCCATGGGTGAAGACTTCCCAGGAAGAACCGCCCTTCTTCGCGTCGATGGCCACCACGATGCATTGGCAGCCGACGATGCCAGCCGCTTCGCGCACCAGATCTGGATTCTGCACCGCCGCGGTATTGATCGACACCTTGTCCGCACCGGCGTTCAGCAGGCGGCGCACGTCCGCCACGCTGCGCACGCCGCCGCCGACCGTCAAGGGGATGAAGACGCGCGAAGCCACGGCCTCGATGACCTGCAGCAGGATGTCGCGCTCATCGGA
>DASQGB010000107.1:0-7597 GCA_035632815.1 Burkholderiales bacterium
CAGGCGGTGAACGTCGCGGTGGTGATCGACTGCTCCAAGTATCTGCATCGGGTGCTGAGCGTGGATCCCGCCGCGCGGCTGGCGCGCGTGGAGCCGGGCGTGGTGTGCGACGCGCTGCGCGAGGCGGCGGAGCAGCACGGCCTCACCTTCGCCCCCGACCCTGCCACCCATTCGCGCTGCACGCTCGGCGGCATGATCGGCAACAACTCCTGCGGCCCGCATTCGGTGATGGCGGGCAAGACCGTGGACAACATCGAACGTCTCGAAGTGCTGACTTACGACGGCGCGCGGTTCTGGTGTGGTCCCACCTCGGAGTCCGAAATGGAAAGGATTCTTTCCGAGGGAGGACGAAAGGCTGAAATCTATCGCGGCCTGAAGGCGCTCGCAGACAGGTACGGCGATCTCGTGCGCGCCCGGTTCCCGAAGATCCGGCGGCGCGTGTCGGGCTACAACCTCGACCAGCTGCTGCCCGAGAACGGCTTCCACGTGGCGCGCGCGCTCGTCGGCAGCGAGGGCAGCTGCGCGCTCACGCTGCAGGCCGAAACCCGGCTGGTGAAAAGCCCGCGCGAGCGCGTGCTGCTGGTCGCCGCCTTTCGCGACATCTACGCCGCCGGCGACGCGGTGCCCGAGGTGCTCGCCGCCGGCCCCATCGCCTGCGAGGGGCTGGACGAGGGGATCATCGGCGGGCTGCGCGAGCGGCGCCTGCGGCTGGAGGACATCGCGCTGCTGCCCGCGGGCAAGGGCTGGCTGATGGTCGAGTTCGGCGCCGACGAGCGCGCCGCCGCGCTGGAGGCCGCGCGCGCGCTGCAGGCGCGCATTGGCGGCAACGTGATCGACGATCCCGTGCTCGCGGCGCGCCTGTGGACGATCCGCGAGACCGGCGCCTCCGCGACCGCGCTCACGCTCGGCGGCAAGGGGGTCGACCCGGTGGTCGGCTGGGAGGACGCGGCGGTGGACCCGCTGCGCCTGGGCGACTACCTGAGGGAGTTCCAGGCGTTGATCGACCGCTTCGGCTACCGCACCTCGCTCTACGGCCATTTCGGCGACGGCTGCATCCACGCGCGCATCGACTTCGAGCTGCGCACGCCGCAAGGCCTCGCGCACTGGCGGCGCTTCCTCGGCGCTGCCGCCGAGCTGGTGCTCAAGTATGGCGGCTCGCTTTCCGGCGAGCACGGCGACGGCCAGGCGAAAGGCGAGTTCCTGCCGCTCATGTTCGGGCCCGAGCTGATGCAGGCGTTTCGCGACTTCAAGGCGATATGGGATCCGCACAAGCGCATGAATCCGGGCAACCTGATCGACGCGCGCCGCGCCGACGAGAACCTGCGCCTCGGGCCGCAGTACAAGCCGGTGACGCTGGCGACGCGCTTCGCATTCCGCAGCGAGGTCGGCGACGGCTTCGTGCGCGCCACCGAGCATTGCATCGGCATGGGCAAATGCCGCGCCGCCAGCGGCGGCACGATGTGCCCCAGCTACCGCGCGACGCGCGAGGAGCGCTACTCGACGCGCGGCCGCGCCCGCCTGCTCGCCGAGATGCTGCGGGGCGAAGTGATCAGCGAGGGCTGGATGAGCGAGGACGTGAAGGACGCGCTCGAATGGTGCCTTGGCTGCAAGGGCTGCGCGAGCGACTGTCCGACGCATACCGACATGGCCGCGTACAAGGCGGAGTTCTTCTCGCACTACTACGAGAAGCGGTTGCGTCCGCGCGAGGCCTGGTCGATGGGACGCATCGGCGAATGGGCACCATGGGCGGCGCGGTTGCCGGGACTGATGAACTTCCTTTCACCCCTCGGCAAATCCTTTGCCGGCATTGCACGCCAGCGCGAGATTCCAAAATTCGCGAAAAGAACGTTCCGCTCGCAGTTCAAGCCCGGCGCTCGCGGCGAGCGGGTGGTTCTGTTCGACGATACTTTCAACAACCATTTCCGGCCGGATACCGCGCGTGCGGCGCAGCGCCTGCTCGAAGGCGCCGGCTGCGCTGTCGAGCTGCCGCGCAGCCATGTCTGCTGCGGCCGGCCGTATTACGACTACGGCATGCTCGACCGGGCGCGCGCCGCGCTCGAGCGGGTTCTGGAGGTGCTGCAGCCGCAGCTCGACGCCGGCGTGCCGATCGTCGTGCTCGAGCCCGGCTGCCTTTCGGTGTTCCGCGACGAGCTCGGCCAGCTGCTACCGGACGATCCGCGCGCCGCGCGGCTGGCGCTGCAGGCGAAGACGCTGGCCGAAGCTCTTCAGGGAAAAGACATCCCCACCGTGAGAAAGAGAATCCTGCTGCATGGCCATTGCCACCAGAAGGCACTGTTCGGAATGAAGCCGGAGCTGGATGCGCTAAGCAAGGCAGGGTGCGAGGTGATCGCGCCCGACACCGGCTGCTGCGGCATGGCGGGGTCGTTCGGTTACCGGCCGCAGTTCTACGAGGCATCGAAGCGCATTGCGGGGCTGGCGTTGCTGCCTGCCCTCGAAGCGGCGCCGCAGGCCCTGGTGCTCGCCAACGGGTTCTCCTGCCGCGAGCAGATCGAGTCGCTTTCCGGCCGCCCGACGCTGCATCTCGCTGAATTGCTGAATGGCCGTTGAGCGCGGCGCCTGGGTGCTTGCGGCGGCGCTGTTCGCTGCCCAGGCGGTGGCGGCGGACCAGCCGCTGCTTGCCGCCATCGAGCGCGGCGACAAGGAGCTTGCGCGAGAGCTAATCGCCAAGGGGGCGGATATCGACGCGCGCTCGAGCAACGGCGAGACCGCGCTGCACCTTGCCGCCTTGCATGACGACCCGTACTACGTCGAGCTGCTGCTGGCCGCAGGTGCCGATCCCAGGGCGCGGAACACGGATGGCGAGTCGCCGTTGTTCTGGGCCGCGCTCAGCGGTCACCTCGCCTGCGCCCAGCGCCTGCTCGCCCGAGGCGCCGACCCGAACGCCGGCGACCTCAAGGGGAACACGTTGCTGCATGCGGCGGCAGACGGCGGCAATGCCCACCTTGCGAGGCTGCTGCTCCCGCAGGTGCGCTTCCCGGGGGCGCGCAATCACGAAGGACTGACGGCGAAGGACTACGCCCGCAGGCGCGGCGATCGCGAGCTGGAGAAGCTACTCGAAGGCTTCGATTAACAGCTCGTAGGAGTGCGTTCGCGAGGCATAGTCGCCGGTGATGGTCAGCACCATGACCTCCTCGGCGCCGTAGCGCGCCGCCATCTCCTGGATGCGTGAGCGGCAGGTTTGCGGTCCGCCGATGATCGCGCGAGCGCGCTGGCCCATGACGTAGCGGCGCTCCTCTTCGCTGTACGCGTGGCGTGCGGCCTCCTCCAGCGTCGGCATGGGCGAGTCGATATTGAGCGCCATGTGCAGCCTGCGCAGATCGATCGAGGCGGCCAGCCGCTCGGCCGCGTCGTCGGTAGCCGCACAGATCAGAAACGTGCAGACCATCGTGCGCGGCTCGCCTTCCCTTCCCGCCTTGAAGCTGTCCCGGTACAGACGCGTTGCGCCTTCGCCCCCCTGGGGGTTGATGAAATGCGCGAAGGAGAACGGCAGGCCGAGCTGCGCGGCGAGGGCGGCGCTGTAGTCCGAGGACCCGAGCAGCCAGATCTCGGGCGCGGTGCGGACCTCGGGCTGGACTCTAACCCGCGCAAACGGATGCCCGACGGGCAGCGTACCGTCGAGGTGAGCGGCGAGCTGCCATACCTGCTCGGGAAAGCTTGCGGCGTCCGGAAAGCGGCCACCGCCCACTGCCTGAGCCGTGCGCGCGTCGCCGCCGGGGGCGCGGCCGAGACCGAGGTCGATGCGTCCCGGATAGAGCGCCTCGAGCATGCGGAAGGTTTCGGCGACGCGAAAGGCGCTGTAGTAGGGCAGCAGGACCCCCCCGGTGCCGACCCGCATGCGTCGGGTCTCCGCACCCAGCCGCGCCAGCAGCACCTCGGGGCAGGGATCGGCGAGCGCGGCGATCGCGTGGTGCTCCGCGAGCCAGTAGCGGTGGTACCCCAGTTCGTCCGCCCGGCGCGCAAGCGCGAGCGTCTCCTCGATCGCTCGGCGCGCGTCGTGGCCGCTGATGACCGGCGACTGATCAAGAATGGATAGTCGCACCGTCGCCTTTGAGCGACAGGGGAATGCCTATTGCGTCAAGGCATTCGCGCATATGTGACATCTGCCGTCGTTCCATCCCGACGAATTGGCCTCTTCGAAGCGCGGGCTTGCGTCACACCCAGATGCCAAGAGGTTGTTCGGACTAGAAAAGTACTGGGCAGGCATGCGCTTTGCAGTATTCAGAGTCAAGAACATGACTACGCTCAAGCTCAAGCACGAAATCTTCGCCATCGGGCAGGCGGCGCTTGGCGTGGCGATCGTCGCGCTCGTCATGATGGGCATCGGCGGAACGATCTACAAGGTGATCTCGCCCGAAGGCTGGATCGCCCAAGCCTTCGGCCGCAGCTTCTCGGCCGGAGCCGCCGCGCTGGGCTCGCTCCTCATGATCGCCAGCCTCGCCTGGTTCTCGCGCGGCTGGAGCGCGCCGAGTCACCGCAACCGCGGGGCCGACCTCTTGGTCTACGGCTTCGCCAGCGCGGGCTTCCTCTATATCGCGCAGTACTGGATCAAGGGGACCTTTTAGCCGGCGCGCGCGAACCGAACATACGTCTCCCCTGGGCCCGTCCTTTTCCCCCTACAGGCGGGCCCGTTTTTTTTCTGCTGCCGCTTCACACCGCGATCGGCGCCTTGATCGCGGGATGCGGGTCGTAGGCCTCGAGGGTGAAGTCCTCGTAGCGAAAGTCGAGCAGCTCCTTCACCGCCGGATCGAGGCGCATGCGCGGGAAGGCTCGCGGTGCGCGCGCCAGCTGCTCGCGCGCCTGCTCCAAATGGTTGAGATAGAGGTGCCCATCGCCGAGCGTGAGCACGAGCTCGCCCGGCTGCAGCCGCGTCACCTGCGCCATCATCAGCGTGAGCAGCGCATAGGAGGCGATGTTGAAGGGCACGCCGAGAAACAGATCCGCGCTGCGCTGGTACATCTGGCACGACAGGCTGCCGCCGGCGACGTAGAACTGGAAGAGGGCATGGCAGGGCGGTAGCGCCATGCGCTCGACCTCGGCGGGATTCCAGGCGCTGACGATGTGGCGGCGCGAGTCCGGCTTTTTCCTGAGAGATTCGACGACCTTGGAAATCTGATCGATCTCGCCGCCATCCGGGGTACGCCAGTGCCGCCACTGGTGGCCGTACACCGGGCCGAGCTCGCCGTTCTCGTCGGCCCACTCGTCCCAGATGCTTACGCCGCGCTCCTGCAGCCACTTCACGTTCGTATCGCCGCGCAGGAACCACAGCAGCTCGTAGAGAATCGACTTGAGGTGCAGTTTCTTGGTCGTGAGCAGGGGAAAGCCTTCAGCCAGCGCGAAGCGCAGCTGCCGGCCGAACAGCGACAGCGTTCCGGTGCCGGTGCGGTCCGATTTGCGGGCCCCCTTGTCGAGGATCTCCGCGAGAAGCTCCAGGTAGCCGCGCTCGCCGTTCACAGGTCGATGCTGGCGCACAGTTCGCCCGCGCTCTGGAAGCGATCCTCGGGCTTTTTCGCCAGAAGCTGCTCGAGCAGCCGCTGGAACCCGGCGAGCTCTTCGGGCAGGGTCGGCGGCGGCGCGGTGACATGCATCCTGATGAGGTCGGAGGGGCTTGCCGGCTCGTAGATTCTGCGCCCGGTGAGCATCTCGTAGAAGATCACCCCGAGGCTGTACAGGTCGGAGCGCGCGTCCACCGGCAGGCCCATGCACTGCTCGGGGCTCATGTACCGCGGCGTGGCCAGCAGTCGCCCGCCGAGGGTCAGCGTCGAGCTAATGGCCAGGTCCTTTGCCAGCCCGAAGTCGACGATCACCGGCCGGCCGTCGGCGCGAAACAGGATATTGGCGGGCTTGAGATCGCGGTGCACGATTCCCCGGGAGTGGATGGCGTCGAGCGCGCGGCCGATCTGGTAGGCGATACGCAGCGCCGAGCGCGGCTCGATGCCCTCGCGGATACGCCCCGCCAAAGTGCCCGCCGGCAGGAATTCCATCGCGATATACGGGCGCTCGCCGGCGAAGCCCTGGTCGTAGATGCGCGCGACGTGCTCGTTCTCGAAGCTGGCGAGCAGCTTGTACTCGCGCACGAAGCGATCGAGGAACAGCGGGTCGTTGCGCAGCGTGCGGTCGAGGACCTTCAGCGCCACGCGCAGGCCGTCGTGCTCGCGCTCGGCGAGGTAGACCATGGCCTGGCCGCCTTCGCCGATCGGGTGCAACACCTTGTAGCCGGGCACCAGCGGGTCGCGCTTGGCCGAGGACAGGGGCCTATTCAAGAACTCCCTCCAGGAAACGCCTGATATCGACGATCTCGTCCGCGCAGACCGAATGCGCCATGGGGTAATCGTGCCATTCCACCTTGTATCCCAGCTTCTGCAAAAAGTCCCGCGATGTCTGCGCGCGGTGCAGCGGGATCAGCTCGTCGTAACGGCCGTGGGCCATGAAAATCGGAATGTCCTGATTCGCCGCGGACTTCTCGGCGGGCAGCGAGGCTGCCAGCGGCACATAGCTCGACAGCGCCATGACCGCGGCCAGGCGCTCGGGATAGCGCAGCGCCGTCTGCAGCGCGATCGCGCCGCCCTGCGAAAATCCGGCGAGCACGACGCGCTTCGCCGGTACGGGCTGTTGCCTGACCAGCTCCTCGACCATGCGCTGCGAATCGCGCACGCCGGTCTGATCCTCGGCGCCGCCGCCGAACTGCAGGATGTCGTACCACGCGCGCATGCGCATGCCCTGGTTCACCGTAACGGCACGCACCGGCGCATGCGGAAACACGAAGCGCACCGCGCGGCGCAGGTTGAGCTCCGGGACGATCGGCTCGAAGTCGTGGCCGTCGGCCCCCAGGCCGTGCAGCCAGATTACCGCCGCCTGCGGCGGCGAACCGGTTTCCACTTCGATCGAATCCATGACCATTAGTGTAAGACCGTCCAGAGATAGACCGGGTGATAGCGATAGGCGGATTTCACGTCGAGCGACTTTTCCGGCGTCCAGTCGCCCATGGCGTGCCAGTGCGAGACGATGCGCGCGCCGGGCTTAAGCTCGCGCAGGAGCTTGGGCCGCAGCCTGATGTTCAGGTCGAGCGACAGGAAAAGCATCACCACCGTCGCCGGGGCGAGATCGGTGGTGAGCAGATCCTGGTTGAGGAAGGCGATGCGCTCGGCGATCCCCGCATCGCGGGCGTTGCCGCGCGCCTCGGCGATGCGCCGCGGATCGATGTCCACGCACACGCCGCGCGCGCCGCGGCGCACCGCCGCGATGACGATACGCCCGTCGCCGCAGCCCAGATCGAACACCACATCGCCCGGGCCGACCCGGCCGAGCGCGAGCATCGCCTCGACCACCTCCGGCGGGCTCGGCTCGAAGCGCACGTCCGGCGAGCGAAGCGCCGGCGCCTCGCTGGCCTGCATGCAGCCTGCGAGCAGCAGGCCCAGGAGAATGCGGACCATGGGCAATCGTGAACGGATTATTTAAGCGCTGAGTCGATCGGCGCAGGCACGTGGATGCGATAACCCTGCGCGAAGCCGGCGCCGGCGCTGCGCAGGTAGGCCAGCACGTCGTCGGTTTCGACGCATTCGCCGATTACGCCGATGCC
>DASQGB010000108.1:0-3417 GCA_035632815.1 Burkholderiales bacterium
GTCTGTCTGGATCTTCACGCGCCGCTCATTGGGCGCGAGAGCACGGGCAATCCCGCGCCGCTCGCGACGCCCTCGAACCTCGCCTACGTGATGTACACGTCGGGATCGACCGGCAAGCCGAAGGGCGCGATGATCGTGCACAGCGGCCTCACCAACTATCTCGCCTGGGCGATCGAAGCCTATGGCGTGAAGGCGGGCGGCTCGGTGCCGGTGCATAGCTCGATTTCGTTCGACCTCACGGTGACGAGCCTGTACCCGGCGTTGCTCGTCGGCGGCCAGGTGGAGCTCCTTCCCGAGGACAGCGGCGCCCAAAATCTGCTCGCCGCGCTGCGGCGCCAGGGCGGGCGCACGCTGGTGAAGATCACCCCGGCCCACCTCGATCTGCTGCGCCAGCAGCTGCGGCCCGAGGAAGCGGCCGGCCTCACGCACTGCTTCGTCATCGGCGGCGAGAACCTGCTCGCCGAGAGCCTGCGCTTCTGGCGCGAGCACGCGCCTTCGACGCGGCTGATCAACGAGTACGGCCCGACCGAGACGGTCGTCGGCTGCTGTGTCTACGAAGTGAAACCGGGCGATCCGCATCACGGTCCGGTCGCGATCGGCAGCCCGATCGCGAATACGCAGCTTCATGTCATGGACGGCGAGCTCTATATCGGCGGCGCGGGCGTGGCGCGCGGCTATCTCAATCGGCCCGAGCTCACCATCGAACGATTCGTACCTGACGCTTTCTCCGGAGTGCCCGGGGCGCGGCTTTACAAGACCGGCGACCTGGCGCGCACGCGCGTCGACGGCAGCTTCGAGTACCTCGGGCGCGCCGACAACCAGGTGAAGGTGCGCGGCTACCGCATCGAGCTGGGCGAGATCGAGCAGGTTCTTGCGGGACATCCCTGCGTCGGGGCGGCCGCAGTCCTTGCCCGCGAAGACACGCCGGGGAACAAGCAGCTCGTCGCCTACGTGGCCGCGTCCCGGCCGGGGAATGTCGTAGCGCTGTACGAGTTCCTCAAGGAACGCCTGCCCGAATACATGGTCCCGGCGCAGATCGTGTTCCTGGATGCGCTGCCGCTGACCCAGAACGGCAAGGTGGATCGCAACGCGCTGCCGGCGCCTTCGGGTGAGGATGTCGCTGCGGGCCGGGAATTCGCCGCGCCGTGCACGCCCACCGAGAGGGCGCTCGCGGAAATCTGGCGCGAGCTTCTCGCCATCGAGCGCATCGGCATCCATGAGGATGTGTTCGACCTCGGTGCCCACTCCCTGCTCGCCATGATGGCGGTCGTTCAGATCCGCCACGCCTTTGCGCTCGACGTGCCGCTGCGCAACCTTTTCGAGTATCCGACCGTTGCGCAGCTTGCCGAGCTCATCGACAGCCTGTCGTGGGCGGCGGGCAAGCCATCGGTGCAAGCGGGCGCACGCCGCGAGGAAATCACGCTGTGAGCATCACCGCCTTTCTTTCGGAGCTGCGCCGCCGCGACATCCAGGTGTGGACCGACGGCGGCCAGCTGCGCTGCAATGCGCCGGCCGGGGCGCTGACCCCCGAGCTGCGCGACGAGCTGCGCATCCGCAAGGCGGAGATCCTGGAATCCCTGCGCTCGGCGCACGCGCTTGCCAGCCAGCAGCGCGCCCTGGTGCCGCTTCAGAAGGACGGATCGCGCACCCCCATATTCGCGGTGCCGGGCCATAACGGCGACGTGTTTTGCTATCGCGCCCTCGCGCAGTCGCTGGGGAACGAGCAGCCGTTCTACGGCCTGCAGCCGCCGGGGGTGGACGGCCAGAACGCGCCGCTCACCCGAGTCGAGGATCTCGCGGCCTATTTCGCCGGGCAGATCCGCGCCTTCCGGCCGAAGGGACCTGTCATCATCGCCGGCTTCTGCGCCGGCGGAGCGGTCGCCTTCGAGCTCGGTCAGCAGCTCCTTGCGGCCGACGCCGCGGTCGAATACGTCGCGCTCTTCGGCAGTCCCCATCCCGTGTTCTTCGGATTCGTGGGGCAGATGAAGCGGCGCGCCGCACGTCGCGTTGAGGCCTTCAGGAAGCATGTTGCGGCGCTCGCTTCAAGGACCGGGACCGAGCGCGTGGAATACCTCAGGGCGAAATGGCGCGAGCGCGAGGCGCGGACGCAAGCTCCGCAGAGTCCGGTCCTCGGGTACCGCGCCGCGGTCGAACGCGCCACGCTGCAGGCCGTGCAGTACTACGAACCGAAGCCTTTCGCCGGGCGGCTCAAGCTGTTCATTCCGTGCGAATCGTGGGCCGAGTCGAACCTGGCGCTGCGCTGGCGGCGTATGGCGCATGGCACCGAGGAGTACTACGGCCCTGAGGGTTGCACCAACGACAATATGCTGAGGGCGCCCAACGCAGCGCTGTTTGCCGAGCTGTTTCGACGTAGGACCCCCGCGCTCGCGCCCGCAACGGAAGGCAAAACGCGGCGGCGCATGGCGGCCGCCTAATACGCGCAACGTGGTCAACCCGGAGGCCCTGAAGGCGCGCAAGCGGAGATAGGGACTTACCCTGACGGGCTTTCCCCGATAGCCCTTGCCCAACGCAAGCGGTAGGGTGCCGTGTCCTCTCTCTAATCTGAAGAAATGACATGCGGCGAAACACCGCTCAGTTTCGCACCAATGCCGATCGGGGCTTCGCCAAGCCGACCTATCGAACCACGCGCGAAATAGTGGTCACGCCAAGACACTTCAAACCGGAAGGTAGAGTTATAGCGGCGATATTCATGCTCGGTTTCGCCGCTTGGTTTCTAATACTGTGGTCCCTATAAGCTTGGGCGCTTCTCGGTAATCAGTCGATCTTCACGCCGGCGCGTTTTACAACAGTCGCGTATTTCACCAGCTCGCTCCGGAAGAACTCCACCGCCGCCTCCGGCGACGAGGGGTTGATCGTGTTCCCCTGCTTCGCCATCGCCTCCTTCACCTCCGGCGTCGCGAGGGCCGTTACGAAGCCGGCGTGGAGGCGCTTCACCGCGGCCGCCGGCATTTTCGCCGGACCGATGACCGCGAACCACGCTTCCGCGTCGTAGCCGGGCATCCCCTGCTCGGCGAACGTGGGGATCTCCGGTGCCGCAGCGAGGCGCTCCTTGCCGTTCACGGCCATGGCGCGCAGCGCGCCGGTCTTGATGTGGCCCTGCACCGAGGGCAGCGCGGTAATACCCCATTCGACCTGGCCGCCGAGAAGATCGGTGACCATCGGGCCCACGCCCTTGTAGGGTATGTGCTTTACGTCCACCTTGGCTTCGTTGACGAACATTTCCGCGGCGAGGTGCAGAATCGTCCCGTTGCCGGACGACGCATAGTTATAGGCGCCGGGCTTTGCCCGCAAGAAAGCGATGAGCTCCGGCAGATTCTTGGCCGGCACCTTGGACGGGTTCGTCACCAGCACCAGCGGCGTGCTGCCGACGACCATGATCGGCGTGATGTCGGCGAT
>DASQGB010000109.1:0-5496 GCA_035632815.1 Burkholderiales bacterium
GATTCTCGATGCGATGACGCAGGCGCTGCTCGCCGGCAACCGCATCGAGATCCGCGGCTTCGGCAGCTTCGGCCTGAACTACCGCCCGCCGCGCACCGGGCGCAACCCGAAGTCGGGCGAGAAGGTGCAGGTGCCCGAAAAGTACGTGCCGCACTTCAAGGCCGGCAAGGAGCTGCGCGAGCGGGTCGACGGCGCCGAGCCTGCCGCGGCGGCGCCGCGGGAGCGCGCCTCGCAGCCCGCCCGCTAGCGCGCAGCCAGGCCGGCGGCGCCATGCGCATCATCACCTGGGCGCTTCGCCTCATCGTCTTCGTGCTGCTGGTGGCGTTCGCCGCGAAGAACGTCGAGCCGGTGACGCTGCGGTTCTATTTCGACCTCGCTCTGCAAACGCCCCTGGTAGTGGCGTTGTTCGGATTCTTCGCCGTGGGCGTGCTGTTCGGCATCCTGTCGCTGCTCGGCGCGGTGTTCCTGCATCGGCGCGAGCTGTCCCGGCTAAGGCGCGGGGCCGCGCCGCCGACCGAGCCGCCGCCGCCCGCAATTCCTCCCGTGGCGGGCCTCTGAGCCATGGAGTTCGAATACTGGTGGCTGATCGGCTTCCCGCTGTTCTTCGGCCTGGGCTGGATGGCCGCGCGCATCGACATCAAGCAGATCGTGACCGAATCGCGCGCGCTGCCGCGCTCCTATTTCAAGGGCCTGAACTTCCTGCTCAACGAGCAGCCCGACAAGGCGATCGAGGCCTTCATCGAGGTGGTCAAGGTCGACCCCGAGACCGTCGAGCTGCATTTCGCGCTCGGCAGCCTGTTCCGCCGCCGCGGCGAGTACGACCGCGCCATCCGCATGCACCAGAACCTGCTCGAGCGCGCTGACCTGGGCGGCGAGCAGCGCAGCATGGCGCTCTCCGAGCTCGGCCAGGACTACCTCAAGGCGGGCATCCTCGACCGCGCCGAGGAGGTGTTCACCCGCCTCGCCAACGGGCCGCAGGCTCCGGCGGCGCGGCGGCATCTCCTGCACATCTACGAGCAGGAGAAGGACTGGGCGCGCGCCATCGAGATGACCCGGCAGGTCGAGTCCGACCCGCGCGACCTGGCGCAGTACTTCTGCGAGCTGGCGGCCTCCGAGGCGGCGCAGTCGCACCCCGATGCGGCGCGCCGCTATCTCATGAAGGCGCTCGACGAGAACCGCAAGTGCGTGCGTGCGAGCCTGCAGCTCGGCGACCTCGAGCGCGCCGAAGGCAAGCTCGACCAGGCGATCGAGCAATGGAAGCGCATCGAGTCGCAGAACCCCGCGTACCTCGCGCTGGTGGCGCAGCGCCTGGTCGAGACGCACCGCGAGGCCGGGCGCGCGGAGGACGGGCTGCGCCTCCTCGGCGGCTACCTGGAGCGCTATCCCTCGCTCGACCTGCTGGACAACGTGTTCCAGCAGACGCTCGAGGCGAAAGGCGCCGAGGAGGCGTACAAGCTGGTGCGCGACGAGCTGCGGCGCAACCCGACGCTGCTCGGCCTCGACCGCCTGCTCGAGGCGCAGATCATCGTCGCCGGCTCCTCCGACCGCCGGCGCGACCTCGAGCTGGTGCGCAACCTCGTCCACGGCCATACGCGGCGCCTGGCGCGCTACCGCTGCGAGAGCTGCGGCTTCAAGGCGCGGCAGTTCCACTGGCGCTGCCCGGGCTGCGGCGGCTGGGAGACCTACCCGCCGCGGCGCACCGAAGAGTTCGATCTCGCGCCATGAACGTCACCGTGATCGGCACCGGCTACGTCGGGCTGGTGAGCGGCGCCTGCCTCGCCGACGCCGGCAATTCGGTCCTCTGCCTGGATCTGAACGCGGAAAAAATAAAGCTGCTGAACGAGAACCGGATTCCCATCCACGAACCGGGCCTGGAGCCGATCGTCAGGCGAAACCGGGAAGCCAACCGACTACGCTTTTCGACCGACGTGGCCGAGAGCGTGGCGCACGGCGAGCTGCAGCTCATCGCGGTCGGCACGCCGCCGGCCGAGGACGGGTCAGCCGATCTGCAGTATGTGCTCGCCGCGGCGCGCGCCATCGGCCGGCACATGCGGGGCTACAAGGTGATTGCCACCAAGTCCACCGTCCCGGTCGGAACCGCGGACAAGATCAAGGAAGTCATCCGGGGAGAGACCAAGGGCGACTTCGCAGTCGTCTCCAACCCCGAGTTCCTCAAGGAGGGCGCCGCGGTGGAGGACTTCATGCGCCCCGACCGCGTGATCATCGGCGCGGACGACGAGCGCGCCGTGGGCCTGCTGCGCCAGCTGTACGCGCCGTTCCAGCGCAACCGCGAACGCGTGATCGTGATGACGGTGCGCTCCGCCGAGCTGACCAAGTACGCGGCCAACTGCATGCTCGCCACCCGGATCTCTTTCATGAACGAGATGGCCAACCTCGCCGAGGCGCTCGGCGCCGACATCGAGGAAGTGCGCCGCGGCATCGGTGCCGATCCGAGGATCGGCACCCAGTTCCTCTATGCCGGCGCCGGCTTCGGCGGCTCCTGCTTCCCGAAGGACGTCAAAGCGCTGCAGAGGAGCGCCGCGCAGGCCGGGCGGCCGCTGCGCGTGCTGGAGGCCGTGGACCGGGTGAACGAAGCGCAGAAGCACGTCCTGGGAGAGAAGATCCGGGCCCGTCTTGGCGCCCTGGGCGGAAAGCGAATCGCCCTGTGGGGCCTCGCGTTCAAGGCGAACACCGACGACCTGCGCGAAGCGCCGAGCCTGACGCTGATTGCGGACCTGCTCGCCGCCGGCGCCGCGGTGCGCGCCTATGATCCGGCCGCGGGTGTCGAAGCGAGAAGGGTCTTCAAGGACCGGATTGATGTCGTGGACAGCGCGCTCGCCGCGCTCGAGGGCGCCGATGCGCTCGCCATCGTCACCGAGTGGCGGGAGTTCCGCAGCCCGGATTTCGGCGCCATCCGGCAGCGCCTGAAAACGCCGGTCATTTTCGATGGGCGCAATCTGTACGATCCGTCGGTGGTGAAAGGCCACGGCATCGAGTATTTCCCGATCGGGAGAGCGGCATAGACACCTCCAAAGCGAAGGTGCTGGTGGTCGGCGACGTGATGCTCGACCGCTACTGGTTCGGCGATGTGTCGCGGATCTCGCCGGAAGCTCCGGTCCCCGTCGTGCTGATCAAGGATGAAGATGAACGGCTGGGTGGCGCGGCCAACGTGGCGTGGAACTGCAAGGAGCTGAAAGCCCGCACGCGGCTGCTGTCGGTGGTCGGGCGCGACGAGCCGGGCGGGAAGCTCGCGCGCCTGCTCAAGAAGATGGGGGTCGAGGCGAGCCTGCACCGCGACCGCAAGCTGCACACCACGCAGAAGCTGCGCATCATCGGCAGAGGGCAGCAGCTCCTGCGGATCGACTTCGAACGGCCGCCCTCGAGCGAGGTGCTCGCTTCCAAGCTGGCGGATTTCAAGCGGGCGCTGCCGGATTTCGACGTGGTCATCCTGTCCGATTACGGCAAGGGCGGCCTCGCCCATATCGTGGAGATGATCCGCAGCGCCCGCCGCGCCGGCAAGCGCGTGCTGGTCGACCCCAAGGGCGACGACTATTCGCGCTACAAGGGGGCGAGCGTGATCACGCCCAACCTCGCCGAGCTGCGCGAGGTCGTGGGCCGCTGGGACGGCGAGCAGGAGCTGCGGCGCCGCGCGCAGGCGCTGCGCGCGCAGCTCGGCCTCGAGGCGCTGCTGCTCACCCGCGGCGCGGACGGAATGACGCTATTCAAGGGCCGCAAAATTCTTGCCGTGAAGGCCGAAAAGCGCGAGGTGGCCGACGTCACCGGAGCGGGCGACACGGTGATCGCGGCGCTGGCGGTCATGCTCGCCGCCGGCGCCGGCATGGACAATGCGGTGCGCGTCGCCAACCGCGCCGCGGGCATCGTGGTAGGCAAGCTCGGCACGGCCGCCGCCACCCACCGGGAACTCTTCGGGAACAGCTGATGTACTACGTCGTCACCGGGGCCGCCGGATTCATCGGCTCGAAGCTGGTCGAGGCGCTCAACCGCCGCGGCATCACCGACATCATCGCGGTCGACAACCTCGCCCACGCGGACAAGTTCCGCAACCTCGCCGCGGCCGAGATCGCCGACTACGTCGACCAGGCGCAGTTCCTCGCGCGCCTGGAGCGCTTCGACGGCGCCGTCGAGGCGGTGTTCCACCAGGGCGCCTGCTCCGACACCATGCAGAGCGACGGCCGCTACATGATGGAGAACAACTTCGAGTACTCGAAACGGCTGCTCGAATGGTGCCAGGACGAGGAGGTGCCGCTGCTGTACGCGTCCTCGGCGTCGGTCTACGGCGCCGGCCCCGAGTTCCGCGAGGAGCGCCGCTGCGAGAAGCCGCTCAACGTCTACGGCTACTCGAAGTTCCTGTTCGATCAGTACGTGCGCCGCCGGATTCCGGAGAAGCATTCCCAGATCGCCGGGTTGCGCTACTTCAACGTCTACGGGCCGAACGAGGCCCACAAGGGCCGCATGGCCTCGGTGGCGCTGCACGCCTACCAGCAGCTGCACGCGGAGGGGCGGGTGAAGCTGTTCGCCGGCACGGAGGGCTATCGCGACGGCGAGCAGCGCCGCGATTTCGTCTACGTCGACGACGCGGTGGCGCTGAACCTGTGGCTCCTCGAGCGGCGCGATGTCTCGGGGGTCTTCAACTGCGGCACCGGCAAGGCGCAGACCTTCAACCGGCTGGCGGTCGCCATGGTGAACGCGGTGCACGGCACCAGCCTGACGCTGCACGACGTGGTCGCCAAGGGGTTGATCGAGTACGTGCCGTTCCCGCGCGAGCTCGCCGGGAAGTACCAGAGCTTCACCGAGGCCGACCTCACGCGCCTGCGCGCCGCGGGCTATCCCGGCGAGTTCATGACGGTGGAGCAGGGCGTCGCGGCCTACGTCAGGGAAATGCAGAAGAAATGAGCAAGACCGTCGAGGACTTCATCGGCAACACGCCGCTGGTGCGCCTGCAGCGCCTGCCGGGCGCGGAGAATGCCAGGAGAAAGAATCTCATCCTGGCGAAGCTGGAAGGCAACAATCCCGCCGGCTCGGTGAAGGACCGCCCGGCGATATCGATGATCCGCCACGCCGAGAGGCGCGGCAGGATCAAGCCGGGCGACACCCTGATCGAGCCCACCTCGGGAAACACCGGCATCGCGCTCGCGATGGCGGCCGCGATCCGCGGCTACCGGATGGTGCTGATCATGCCCGAGCACCTGTCGATGGAGCGGCGCCAGACCATGCGCGCCTACGGCGCCCAGATCATCCTGACGCCGCAGAAGGGCGGCATGGAGGCGGCGCGCGACCTCGCCGAGAAGATGATCCGCGAAGGCAAGGGCACCATGCTCGACCAGTTCGCCAACTCGGACAACCCGCTCGCCCACTACGAGGCGACCGGCCCCGAGATCTGGCGCGACACCGAGGGCCGCATCACCCATTTCGTCTCCAGCATGGGCACCACCGGCACCATCATGGGCTGCTCGCGCTTCTTCAAGGAGAAGAACC
>DASQGB010000110.1:0-3799 GCA_035632815.1 Burkholderiales bacterium
TTCGCCTACGTGGCAAAGGCGAGCGCGGCGGTCGTCGATGCCCTGCTCGCCGCCGGCGCGATCCTTGTGGGCAAGACCAACCTCGATCAGTTCGCCACCGGCCTGGTGGGCGTGCGCTCGCCGTACGGCGTGCCCGGCAATGCCTTCAACCCCGACTACCTGCCGGGCGGCTCGAGCTCCGGCTCGGCGGTCACGGTGGCCGCGGGCCTGGTGAGCTTCAGCCTCGGCACCGACACCGCGGGCTCGGGGCGGGTGCCGGCGGCGTTCAACAACCTGGCCGGCCTCAAGCCGACCAAGGGTTTGCTCAGCACGCGCGGGGTGGTGCCCGCCTGCCGCTCGCTCGATTGCGTCTCGATCTTCGCCCTCACCGCGGCCGACGCAGCCGTGGTGGTGCGCGCGGCGCGCGGCTTCGATGCGGCCGATCCGTTCTCGCGCCGCGAGGCGCCGCCGGCACGCGCCATGCCGCGCAGCTTTGCCGGCTGCCGCTTCGGCGTGCCGCGCGACGAGCAGCTGGAGTTCTTCGGCAACCGCGAGACGCCGCGCTTGTTCGATGCCTTTCTTCGCAAACTGACAGATATGGGGGGAGAGAAAATCACCATCGACTTCGCCCCCTTCCTCGAGACCGCGCGCCTGCTCTACGAGGGGCCATGGGTCGCCGAGCGCTACGTGGCGATCCGCGAATTCATCGAGCGCCAGCCGCAAGCGCTGCACCCGGTCACGGCGGGCATCATCGGCGGCGCGACGCGCCACAGCGCGATCGACGCCTTCGCGGCGTACTACCGCCTGCAGGCGCTGCGGCGCCAGACCGCACCGGTATGGGACTCGATCGACATCCTGGTGACCCCGACTGCCGGCACCATCTACACGATCGCGGAAGTGCAAGCCGACCCGGTGCGGCTGAACAACAACCTCGGCTACTACACCAATTTCATGAACCTGCTCGACCTCGCCGCGATCGCGGTGCCGGCGGGTTTCCAGAGCGATGGGCTGCCGTTTGGCGCCACGCTCGCCGCGCCCGCGTTCACCGACGAAGCGCTGTGCGCGCTGGGCGATGTCGCGCAGCGCGCGGCGGTAAAGACGATGGGCGCAACCGGTCTGGCGTTTCCCAAAAATGGAACTCAAGAGAACCCGAGCGCAAACCTGATCCCGCTTGCCGTCTGCGGAGCGCACATGTCGGGCTTGCCGCTCAACCACCAGCTCACCGAGCGCGGCGCGCGCCTGGCGCGCACCTGCCGCACTGCGCCGCAGTACCGCCTCTACGCGCTGACCGATTTCGCGCCGCCACGCCCGGGAATGCTGCGTGCCGACGCGGGCGGCGCGATCGACGTCGAGGTGTGGGACGTGCCGGCCGCGGCGTTCGGCAGCTTCGTCGAAGGTATTCCGGCGCCGCTGGGGATCGGCACCGTGACGCTCGAGGACGGGCAGCAGGTCAAGGGCTTTCTGTGCGAGAGCCACGCCACGCGCGGCGCTCGCGACATCACCAGCTTGGGAAGCTGGCGACAGTTCATCAAGGGGGGAACGACATGAGTGACCAGGCATCGGCAGTGCACGGAAGCGACCGCGGGTTCGCCAAGCTCGACCTCGAGCTGAACGACTACCCGGGGCCGCTCAAGACCTCGCTGTTCGGCATCCAGCACGTGCTGGTGATGTTCACCGCCATGGTCGGCGGCCCGCTGATCGTCGCGCGGCTGCTCAACCTGCCGGACGAGACCCGCATCGCCATGCTGAGCGGCACCATGATCGGTTGCGGCGTGGCCACCATGATTTCGGCCCTGGGCCTGGGGTTCATCGGGCCCCGGCTGCCGATCGTGATGGGCGTGTTCTACATCTTCATCGGGCCGATCGTCGCCATTTCGAAGGAGATCAGCCTGGCGGCGGCGATGACCGCGCTGATCATCGGCGGCCTGGTGCAGTTCGCCTGGAGCCCGCTGATCGGCAAGCTGCACCGCTTCTTCCCGCCGATCGTCACCGGCACCACCATCCTCCTGATCGGCACCGGCCTGATGAAGATCGGCATCAATGTCGCCTCGGGGTTCGGCACGCCGGCGTTCGCCAAGCCGCTGACCATCGGCCTCGCCGCGCTGATGATCCTGCTGATCCTGGTGATCACGCGCTTCTCGAAGGGCTTCATCCGCGCGCTGTCGCTGTTCATCACCATGGTGATCGGCTACGTGGTCGCGGCCGCGTTCGGCCTGATCGACATGGGCACCGTGGCCAAGGCCGACTGGGTCACGCTACCGAAGGTGTTTCCCTACGGCGGGTTGGAGTGGCCCGGCATGATCGCAGTGATCACGGTGGTGGTGTGCTTCTTCGCCACCGCGGTCGAGACCACCGGCCATACGCTTGCCGTATCGCGCATCGTCGGCGTGCCGCAGGAAGGCTGGCGGATCCGCGGCGCGGTGGCCAACGACGGCATCGGCTCGAGCCTGTCGGCGCTCTTCGGCGGCATGGCGCTCACCTCGTACTCGCAGAACATCGGCGTGATCTCGCTCACCGGCGTCGGCAGCCGCTTCGTGGTCGCCTTCGGCGGCGCCTTCCTGATCGTGATGGCGCTGGTGCCCAAGGTCGGCGCGATCATCGCTCTGATGCCCAACGCGGTGCTGGGCGGGGTGCTCCTCTTCATGTTCGGCATGGTGGCCTCGGTCGGCATCGACATCATCGGGCGCAACCTGACCTCGCGCCGCGACGCGGTCATCGTCGCGGCATCGCTCGCCGTCGGCCTGGGCATCCAGGCCGCGCCGCCGGGCGCTTTCGAGGCGATCCCGCCGGCGCTACGCATCCTGGTGACCGACGGCATCGTCATGGGCATCCTGCTGGCCATGCTCCTCAACCTGGTCTGGCCTAAAGAGGAGGACGCGCGCCGCTAGGCGCGCCCGCGCGCATCGAGGTGCGCGAGATGCAGCCGGTGAAGGCTGATCTTGCGCACCTCGCTTTTGCTCGACTCGATGTGGCCGCGCAGCAGCTCGACCGCGCGCGCCGACCTGCGCGCGAGGATGGCGCGCAGAATCTGCCCGTGCTCTAGATAGGTGTAGACGATCCGCTCGGGATGCGTGAAGTCGAGCCGGCGCACGATGCGGATGCGCTCGGTAATCGACTGGTGCACACGCTCGAGCTCGGGATTGCCCGCCGCGGCGACCAGCTTGGTGTGGAATTCCTCGTCGAGGCGCGCGACGCGCGCGCCGTCGGTGAGGCGCTTGCGCGGCGCGACCAGCCAGATCTTGGCCAGTCCGGCCAGCGCGTCGCGCGGATCGCCTGCGCACAGCTTTTCCACGGCGGCGCATTCGATCACCACGCGGGCATCGTAGAGATGGTCGAGCGCCTCGAAATCGAGCGCGCGCACGCTCCAGCCGCTCTTCGCGTGCACCTCGAGATAGCCCTCGCGCTCCAGGCGGAATAGGGCCTCGCGCACTGGCGTGCGCGACACCCGCGCGCGGCTGGCTACGTCGTTCTCGGAAAAGCGCGTTCCGGGCAGCAGGCGGAACTCGAAGATGTCGGACTTGAGCTGGTCGTAGACCGATCCGGCGAGCTTGCTGCCGAGCTTGCGGCGGGTCGTCTTTTTCAAAGCCTGAAGATCCGTTGCGCGTTCTCGCCCCTGACCTTATTTCTGATTTGGTCGGGCAAGGCATCGACGCGCGACAGGCAGCCCGCCATGTCGCCGATGGTATGGGGGTAGTCCGAGCCGTAGAGCACGTTGTCGGTGCCGCACACCGAAACGCACATGTCGAGCACGTCCTGGCGGAACACCACGCTGTCGACGTAGATGCGGCGCATGTAGCTGCGCGGCGGCTCGGCGGTCTTG
>DASQGB010000111.1:0-2260 GCA_035632815.1 Burkholderiales bacterium
CACCTCGAGGCAGACGTTTACAAGTGCTTGGCGTTTCTCTTCCTTCACCACCTTGAGCGCGCGCTCGAGCGCGGGCATGAGGTCTTTCGGCTCGCTGACCCGCTCGCCGTGGCCGCCGCTTGCCCGGATGACGTGCTCGAATCGCGGCGAAGGCTCGAGGGTGGCGAAAGGAGGCTGTTTTGCCTCTGAAGCGAAACCTTTTGGGTAAGTCGCCAGCGCGGCGCGGTGCACCGCGGCCCAGCGCGCGTTGTTCGCGATGACGAACAACACCGGCAACTGCATCGCCTCGGAAACGTAGTGGCCCGCGGTCGGATTGCCGAACATGTAGGCGCCATCGCCGAGCGCGCAGATCACCGTCTTGTCGGGGGTGGCGAGCTTGGCGCCGAGCGCGGCACCCAGGCCCCAGCCCAGGCCGCCGGCGGAAGCATTGCCGAAATAGCGCCCAGGCTCGCGGATGGTCATTTCCTCCAGCACCGTCGGGTACTCGTTGATCAGAATCGTCTGGTCGTCGAGCAGGCGGTTCACGCACGCCGAGAGCCACTTGCCGGTAATGCTCGCCGGCATCGGGTCGACCCCGCCGCGCGCCCGGTTCCTCGTTTCATTGGAGAGCTGCGTCACCGCCTTGCGGCGTTCCTCGATCTGCCGAAGTGAAACGGCCTGCTTCTGCGCACTGCGCCAAAGCGCCTGCAAGGTCGGCGCGACCGCGCCCGTCAGCGCGAGATCGGTGCGAAACCCGCGCAGCGGGTAGCGCGCGAAAAGCGGATCCGGTCCGATATGGATCACCTTTGCGTCGGCGCGTGGCCCGCCTTCCTTGGGGATCCACGGCACGTCGCAGTCGACGACCAGCACGACGTCCGCGTCCTTCAGCAGTGCGTGCGGATCCCAGCCGCAGTGCATGGGGTGCTCGGTCGAAAGCGCAAGGTGGCGCGGGCGGTAGTGGATCACCGGGACGGCCAGCGCCTGCGCCAGCTGCTCGATGGCGCGCGACGACTCGAGCGTGCGCCCGCCGTTCGCGGTGATGAGCAGCGGACTGCGCGCGGCGCTCAGCGCCTTTGCCGCCTCCTCGAGCGCTTCGGGATCGGCGGCGGGCGGCGTCGCGGGCGCGATGGTGGATCGTTCGGAAACTGTCTGCGTAGAGAAATCCGAGGCCAGAATCTCCCGCGGCAGGGTGACGTAGACCGGGCCCTGCGGCTCGCTCTTGGCGATGGCGAGCGCGCGGTCGATCACCGTTTCGACCTGCTCGGCGTGGCGCAGCTCGTAGTCCCATTTCATGAACTCGCGCAGCATGCCGCCCTGGTCGAAGTGCTCCTGCGCCCAGTGGATGTAGTTGTTGCGCGCCGCCGGCAGCGCGCCAGACTCGGTGATCGGCGTGCGCCCGGCGGTGAACAGGATAGGGACGTTCTGGCGCGAAGCGTTGATTAGCCCGTTCATGGCATTCGCCGTGCCCACGCCGACGTGGACCATCATCGCCTGCGGCCGGCCGCTCACCATGGCGTAGCCGTGCGCCATCGCCACCCCCAGGTTCTCGTGCGGCACGATTACCACTTCGGGCAGGCGCCAGCCGAGCTTCTGGCCTTTTGCATAGGCTTCCACCACCGGCGCGAAATCGGTGCCGCCGTTGGCAAACAGGTACTCGATGCCGCGCGCGGCGAGCAGGCCGAGCCAAGCCTCGGCGGCGGTCTCCGGCTTAAAGACGACCGGGTGGTCGGGCTTCATGGCGCCATCTTAAGCCCGTGGGTTCTTGGTTCGAAAGAGCCATTGTCAAACCGCGCTTGACACTTTAAGCTCCTTCTATGAATTGCGCAGAGCGACTGGTGGAGATGTTCGGCAGCCAAGCCGACGTCGCCCGCGCCTTCCAGCTCGACCGCGCGGTGGTCCACAACTGGGTGAAAACCGGCTACGTGCCCGCGCGCTGGGCCGGCGAGGTCGAGCGCGTCACGCAGGCCCGCATTACCGCGCTGGAGGTCATCAACGAAGCCAGCCTGAAAAACCCGGTGCGCGTGAAATCGCGCCCGGACGACGCGCCGTTCGGCATTCCTCCCGAGAGCGATCCCATGAGCCAATACGCCCCACCCAAGCGCATCCAGTCGTTCCACCCGCCACAGCGCACGCTGATGGGCCCGGGCCCCACCGAGATCCATCCGCGCGTGCTCACTACGATGAGCCAGCCGGCGATCGGCTATCTCGACCCGGTCTTCGTCGAGATGATGGAGGAGCTGAAGTCGCTGCTGCGCTACGTCTACCAGACGAAGAACCCGCT
>DASQGB010000112.1:0-13733 GCA_035632815.1 Burkholderiales bacterium
GCGCGCCGGCCTCGTCTCGCGCGTAGTACCGCTCGACAAACTGCAGGACGAGGCGCTCGCCGTGGCCGAGAAGATCGCCGGCTACTCGCTGCCGGTCGTCATGATGATCAAGGAGTCGATCAACCGCGCCTACGAGACCACTCTCGCCGAGGGCGCGCTGTACGAGCGGCGCGTGTTCCAGTCGCAGTTCGCGCTCGAGGATCAGAAGGAAGGCATGGCCGCCTTCCTCGAGAAACGCAAGCCGAAATTCAAGAACAAGTAATTCGGGGTCAAGTAATTCGGGGTCAGGGTCGTAATTGGCGTAACCACGCGGTCAACGCGCGGCCCACGCAGTCGTTCTGGCGATATGGCCAGACACCCTCGGCTGATCTTTCCCGGCGTGGCGCTGCATGTCGTCCAGCGCGGCAACAACCGTAACGCGTGCTTCAGTGCCGACGGCGATTACCTGGCGTATATGGCGTATTTGCGCCATCTGTCCCCAAAGTATGCTTGCGAGGTCCATGCGTACTGTCTCATGACGAACCACGTGCACCTCCTGCTGACGCCGGCCGAGCCGCGGGCATGTGGATTCTTGATGCGCGACCTGGGGCGCTGCTATGTCCGCTACTTCAACCGTCGACACGGTCGTACGGGAACCCTGTGGGAAGGTCGATTTCGCTCTTGCCTCGCCGAATCCGCCCGGTACGTGCTCGCCTGCCACCGATACATAGAACTGAATCCTGTTCGCGCAGGGATGGTGAGCCGTCCAGACGCTTACCCATGGTCGAGCCATGCTTGCAACATTGGCCTGCGCGCGGACCCGCTGCTGAAGCCGCATAGCGAATATCTCGGCTTGGCAGACCAAGACGGCTCCCGGTGCGCGGCATACCGGGGACTCTTCGACCAAACCTTTGAGCCATCACTGCTAAGGTCCATCCGCGAAGCCACGAGAGGCGGTTACCCGCTCGTCAGCGATGCCTACAAGTGGCGGATGATCGCGCCGCCCGGTTGCAGGATCGAGCGGGGCAAGCCTGGCCCGCCTGGCCCGCCGCAGCGAGGTACCGATAATTAGGACCCTGACCCCGAATTTCGCCGCTAGAATCCGCCCGAGGAGGAGTGTATGGAGCGCATCTGGCTCAAGAGTTACCCGCCCGGCGTTCCCGCTGACATCGACCCGAAGGAGTACCGCTCGCTCGTCGAGTTGTTCGACAAGAGCATCGCGAGCTACGGCGGGCGGCCTGCGTTCCACAGCATGGGCAAGACCATCAGCTTCGCCGAGCTCGAACGGCTGTCGCGCGACTTCGGCGCCTGGCTGCAGGCGAAGGGGCTGGCGAAGGGCGCGCGCGTCGCGATCATGATGCCGAACTGCCTGCAGTACCCGATCGCCATGTTCGGCACGCTGCGCGCGGGCTGCACGGTGGTAAACGTGAATCCGCTCTACACCCCGCGCGAGCTCGAGCACCAGCTGAAGGACTCGGGCGCCGAGGTGGTCGTGATCCTCGAGAACTTCGGCCACGTGCTGCAGCAGGTGCTCGCGAGGACGCCGATCAAGCACATCGTGGTCACCTCGCTCGGCGAGCTGCTCGGCCTGAAGGGCGTGATCGTCAACCTGGTGGTGCGCAAGGTGAAGAAGATGGTGCCGCCCTTCGAGCTGCCCGGCGCCATTTCCTTCAAGGCTGCCTTGAATGAAGGGAGAGGCAAGGCGCTGAATACGCCTGCGCTAGGCCACGACGACATCGCTTTCCTGCAGTACACCGGCGGCACGACCGGCGTGTCGAAGGGCGCCATCCTGCTCCACCGCAACGTCATCGCCGCGCTGCTGCAGTACAAGGTCTGGCTCGGCCCGGCGATCAGCGACAAGGAGCGCACGATCATCATCACCGCGCTGCCGCTCTACCACATCTTCTCGCTTACGGTGAACTGCCTGGTGATGATGGTGGTCGGCGGCGAGAACATCCTGATCACCAATCCCAAGGACATTCCGGGATTCGTGAAGGAGCTCGCCAAGCACAAGTACACCATGATCAGCGGCGTCAACACGCTGTTCAACGCGCTGCTCAACCATCCGGACTTCGCCAAGCTCGACTTCTCCAGCCTGAAGCTCGCCGTCGGCGGCGGCATGGCGGTGCAGCGCGCCGTGGCCGAGCGCTGGAAGCAAACGACCGGCACGACGCTGATCGAAGGCTACGGCCTCACCGAGACCGCGCCGTCGGCGACCGCCAACCCGCTCGATATCAAGGAGTTCAGCGGCTCGATCGGCGTGCCGATGTCCTCGACCGAGGTGCTGCTGCGCGACGACAACGGCGCCAGCGTGCCGCTCGGCCAGCCGGGCGAGATCTGCATCCGCGGTCCGCAGGTCATGGCGGGCTACTGGAAGCGCCCGGACGAGACCGCGCAGGTCATGAAGGGCGGCTTCCTGCACACCGGCGACGTGGGGATCATGGATGAGAAAGGCTTCATCCGCATCGTCGACCGCAAGAAGGACATGATCCTGGTCTCGGGCTTCAACGTCTATCCGAACGAGATCGAGCAGGTCGTGGCGATGCACCCGGGCGTGCTCGAGTGCGCGGTAATCGGCGTGACCGACGAGCACTCGGGCGAGGTGCCCAAGGTATTCGTGGTGAAGAAGGACCCGCAGCTCACCGAGCAGGACGTGCTGGAGCACTGCAGGAAAGAGCTCACCGGCTACAAGCGCCCGAAGTACGTCGAGTTCCGCACCGAGCTGCCCAAGACCAACGTCGGCAAGATCCTGCGCCGCGCCCTGCGCGAGGAAAAGAAGGCCGCCTGAATTTAGCGCGGCTCGAGCACCAGGCGCTGAACGCCGGCGGCCTCGAGCCGGCGGCGCTCGCTGACCATCGGCACGTAGTCGCCGCGCGCCCAGGCGGCGGCGAGCGAGCGGTAGTGCGGCGAGAACCGGTTGCCCGACTGGCCGCCGCTGTGGATGTAGAGCGAGGCCTGCGGGTCCGCCAGATCGTAGATGGCGCGCAAGCTCGCCGCGTGCCGGTTGGCGTAAGGCTCGGCGTCGTCATTGAAGTCGACGCGGCCGGCATTGACCGTATAGCTGTCGCCCGCGGTGGGAACGCGGATGTCGAAGAGCTTCGCCAGCCAGGGCACGCGCGAGAACGGCCGGTGCCGCTGGCGCGCGACATGCGCTTCGCCCCACCTCCAGTCGGCACCGTACCGTGCGTGCAGATCGGCCACGGCTCGCTCGAGAGAGCTCGAAAGCGCCTCCTCGCAAGCCTCGACGCGCTGCGTGCGCACGTCGTCGCACCAGTGCGATTGCGTGGCCAGCACATTGCTCAGGAAGAGCGCGCGCTGGCCCCAGTTGCCGCGGAAGGTATCGCCCAGCTCATCGGCGTAGATCGCGCGCGCCAGCTCGCGCGACCATGCCGTGAAGAGCAGCGGCTCCGCCCGCTCGGCGGACATCTCGCCATTCCAATTCGCGAATCTTCTCGTTATTGAGCTCATATGAGGAAGCAGCTCCCGCGCCGCGAGCGAGACCACATCCATCTGCATGCGCGCGAAGCTCGGCACCGAGTGCGCGGGGCTCGCGCCGAGCAGCTCCTCGATGCGCCGCGCGCGATAGGGCGCCTGCCATTCGGCTGTGATGTGATGGGAGTATCCCGGGGGCACGATCTTGTGATTGGCGGCGATGATCGCGCCGGAGGCGGGATTGAATGCGCGCGGCAGCTCGTCGAAGGCGATATAGCCGGTCCAGTCGTAGCGCGCATCCCATCCGGGCGCGGGCGCGAGTCCTTTCAGGTCGTTTGCCGGTTTCCGCAGCGGCACCCGCCCGGCGGCGATGAAGCCGATATTGCCGTCGACATCGGCGTAGGTGATCGCCTGCTGCGGGGCGTGCATCTGCTGCAAGGCAGACAGGAATTGCGTCCAGTTGCGCGACTGCGCGAGGCGCAACGCCGCCTGCAAGGTCAGATCGTCCTCGGCGAGCGCGGTCCATGCGAGCGCCAGCGCGTGGCCGCGCGGCACGGCGTCTAGCGCGGATTGCGAAACGTCGGAAATGACCGGCCCGTGGCGCGAGACGCGCACCGTGATGCGCTCGTCGTCGCCGCCCCTGACCTTGATGATTTCCTCGCGGCTCTGGAATTTCGTACCGAGCTTCTCGAGATACAGGTCCTGCACGTCGGCGCCGCTCGCGGTGAATCCCCAGGCGATGCGCTCGTTGCGGCCGATGAGGATGCCGGGCACGCCGGGCAGCGTCGCGCCGATCACGTCGAGGCCGGGAGCGTGCAGCTGCGCGAAGTACCACACGGCAGGCGCCGTAAGCGCGAGATGCGGATCGTTGGCAAGCAGCGGCTTGCCGCTCGCGCTGCGTGCGCCCGCCACGGCCCAGCTGTTCGATGCGCCGCCGCCGCCGTGCGCCGAAGAGGTCTGCACCGGCTCGACCTCCAGGGCGCCGTACAGCGCCTTGAGATCGGGCAGCTTCACCGCGGCATCGCCCGGATAAGGCGGCAGGAACTCCTGGATGCGCGCCACCGGCAGCGTCTTCGCCAGGCGCAAGCGCAGCAGCTCGTCGCGCCAGTTCTGGCCGAGGTCCCAGGCCATCATCTTGACCCACACCAGCGAATCCACCGCGGTCCACGGCTCCGGAGCCGTGCGCAGGATCCAGAATTCCGGCGGCAGCACCGGGCCCGCGGCGAGAAACGCGTTGACCCCGGCGGCGTAAGCGTCGAGCTGCCGCCTCGATTCCTCGTCGTAGTGGCGCAGGCTCGCCTCGGCCGCGCGCCGCACCCCGAGCGTGCGCAGGAATCGGTCGGTGTCGAGCGCGGCTGCGCCGAGCAGCTCGGCGAGACGCCCGGAGCCGATGCGGCGATTCATCTCCATCTGCCACAGCCGGTCCTGGGCATGGACGAAGCCCAGGCCGAAATACGCGTCCTCGATCGAGCCGGCGAAGATGTGAGGGATGCCGTAGCCGTCGCGCAGAATTTCAACCGGCGCTGCAACACCCCGAAGCGAGATCCGGCCCTCGACCTTGGGTAGGGATAGGCGCAGATAGCCGTAGCCGCCGGCCAGCGCAAGTGCGCAAAAAGCAAGAACAATCAGCAGAATTCGCACGAACAGGCGCATTGCCGCAGGATACCCGCCAGGGGGCGATTTCGTGCCATGCGGCACTGCCGCAATTCTGCTATAAGCAATTACTTACATTGGTCTGTGGGAGGCCCTCAGGTGCTCTACAGTCTGTTCGAAGCCCAGCACATGGCGCTTGCGCCCTGGCGCTACGTGGCCGACTTCTATCGCGGCTGGTTCGGCAACCCGTTCAGCCCCTTCACCTACCTGCCGCTGGCGCGCCGCCTGTCGGCATCCAGCGATCTCTTCTTGCGCCTTACCGAGCGCTACGAGAAGCCGAAATGGGACATCGAAGGCGTCGAGATCGAAACCGCCCTTGAGCGCCCTTTCTGCAATCTCATCCATTTCAAGAAGAATAAAGCGAGCGGCAAGAAAGTCCTGCTGGTGGCGCCGCTTTCCGGGCATCACGCCACGCTGCTGCGCGACACTGTGCGCTCGATGCTGCCCGAGCACGACGTCTGGGTGACCGATTGGGTCGACGCCCGCATGGTGCCGCTCAGCGCGGGGCCGTTCCATCTCGCCGACTACGTCGACTACGTACGCGACTGGATCAGGCTGCTGTCGCCGAACCTGCATGTCATCTCGGTCTGCCAGCCCACGGTGCCGGTGCTGGCCGCGGTTTCGCTCATGGCGTACCGCGGGCGGGAGCAGCCGCTGTCGATGGTGATGATGGGGGGGCCGATCGACGCGCGGCGCAGCCCGACCGCGGTCAACAACCTCGCGCGCACGAAGCCGTATTCCTGGTTCGAGCAGAACGTCATCGATCGCGTGCCGCCCAAGTATCCGGGCTATATGCGCCGGGTGTACCCGGGCTTTCTGCAGCACCTGGGCTTTGTGGCGATGAACCCCAGCCGGCACGTGAACGCCCACTCGGATTACTTCAATCACCTGATGGTGGGCGATGGCGAGTCCGCCGAGGCGCACCGGCGCTTCTATGACGAGTACAACGCGGTCCTCGACATGCCAGCCGAGTATTACCTCGACACCGTCAAAACGGTATTCCAGGACTTCGCGCTGCCGAAGGGCCGCATGTTCGTGCGCGAAGAGCTGGTCAGGCCGCAGGCCATCCGCGCGCCGGCGCTCCTCACCATCGAAGGCGAGCTCGACGACATCTCCGGCAACGGCCAGACCGAGGCCGCGCACGCGCTGTGCCTGAACATTCCTCGCGCGCGACGTGAGCACTTTGTCGCGCGGGGCGTCGGCCACTACGGCATCTTCGCCGGCCGGCGCTGGCGGGAGATGGTCTTCCCGCGCGTGCGCGACTTCATTCGTAATTCGGGGTCAGGGTCGTAATTATTCGCGTCCCTCTTTCCACGCCCTGCTGCGAATCATAATTACGACCCTGACCCCGAATTAGAGCTCGTAGCGCGAGCCTTCCAGACCGAGCACCGCGGGCTCGACGATCGAGCGCGGCAGGTGCGGCGCGAACAGCTCGATGAACTCGTAGGCGTAGCGGCGCAGGTAGGCGCCGCGCTTGATGCCCAGGCGCGTCGTGCTCGACTCGAATAGATGGCCGGCATCGATGGCGCGCAGCGCGCGGTCGCGCTTCCCGTCGAATGCCATCTTCGCGAGTATCCCTACCCCCAGCCCGAGCTCGACGTAGGTCTTGATGACGTCGGAGTCCTGCGCGCTCAGCACCACATTCGGCGCGAGGCCGCGGCTCTCGAAAGCCTTCTGCACCAGCGAGCGGTTGGCGAACGCGAAGTCGTAAGTCACGATCGGATATTGCGCGAGCTTCTCGAGGGTGAGCGCTCCTGCCTTGAGGAGCGGGTGCCTGGCCGGCACGACCACGCAGCGATTCCACTGGTACACCGGCATCGACACGATGTCCGGATAGCTGGCGATCATCTCCGTGGCGACGCAAAGGTCCGCCTCCCCGGCGAGCACCTGCTCGCAGATCTGCGTCGGATTGCCCTGTTGGATGTGCAGCTCGACCTTCGGATAGCGCCGCTTGAAGGCCGCCACGGCCGGCGGGAGCGCGTAGCGCGCCTGCGTATGCGTCGCCGCGATGGCGAGGGTGCCCAGCTTGTCGTTGGCGTACTCGTCGCCCGCCCGCCGCAGGTTGCGAGCTTCGGCCAGGATGCGCTCGGCGATGGCGATGACGGCCTTACCCGGTTCGGTGACCTCGACCAGGCGCTTGCCGTGGCGCACGAACACCTGCACCCCCAGCTCGTCCTCCAAGGCCCTGATTTGCTTGGAAACCCCCGGCTGCGAGGTGTGCAAGGCCTCGGCCGCCTCCGAGACGTTGAGGCCGCGGCGCACGACTTCAGTCAGGCAGCGGAGTTGCTGGAGCTTCATATTCTCTGCAGGAATAACATGCTAACACAATCGTCTTTGTGGGAATAACGGGGGCACCTACCATGGGCGCAGCCCATGTACCTCTACGGTCCAATCGACCAGCGGCTGGTGGACGAGCGCGTCGCGCAGTTCCGCGACCAGACGCGCCGTTTCATGGCGGGGCAGCTGAGCGAGGAGGAGTTCAAAGCCCTGAGGCTGCGTAACGGCCTCTACATCCAGCGCTATGCGCCGATGCTGCGCATCGCCATTCCCTATGGTCTTTTATCTACAAAGCAATTGAGAAAACTCGCGGCGATCGCGCGCAAGTACGACCGCGCCTATGGGCACTTCTCGACGCGCCAGAACCTGCAGCTCAACTGGCCCAGGCTCGAGGACGTGCCGGAGATCCTCGCCGAGCTCGCCACGGTGCAGATGCACGCCATCCAGACCTCGGGCAACTGCGTGCGCAACATCACCACCGATCACTTCGCGGGCGTCGCGGCCGACGAGATCGTCGACTCCTTCGTGTGGTGCGAGATCATCCGCCAGTGGTCGACCTTCAACCCGGAGTTCAACTTCCTGCCGCGCAAGTTCAAGATCGCGGTAAACGGCGCAGTGAATGACCGCGCCGCGGTCGGTGTGCACGACATCGGTCTTCATGCCTTGAGAAATTCTCAAAACGAGATCGGATTCAAGGTGCTCGTCGGTGGCGGGCTCGGGCGCACTCCCATGGTCGGCCACGTCATCCGCGACTTCCTGCCCTGGCAGCATCTACTCACCTATCTCGACGCCATCCTGCGCGTCTACAACCGCCACGGCCGGCGCGACAACATCCACAAGGCGCGCATCAAGATCCTGGTGAAGGAGCGCGGCCCCGACAGGTTCCGCGAGGAGGTCGAAGCCGAGTGGGCCCATCTGAAAGACGGCCCGGCGACGCTGATCCCGGAAGAGGTAGAGCGGGTTGCAGGCCGGTTTACACGTCCGAAGTACGAATCAATCAACTCAATCAATGAATTCCCGGCTTACCCGGGCTTCGATGCCTGGCGCAAGCGCAACGTCCACCCGCACAAGGTGCGCGGCTACGTGGCCGTGACGCTGTCGCTCAAGAAAACCGGCGTGCCGCCCGGCGACGTGACTGCCGACCAGATGGATGCGGTCGCCGATCTCGCCGAGCGCTACTCGTTCGGCGAGCTGCGCGTGACGCACGAGCAGAACCTGGTGTTCGCCGACGTTCGCCAGCGGGACCTGCTCGCGCTTTGGCAGGAGCTGCGCGCGCTCGGGCTCGCCACGCCGAACGTGGGGCTCCTCACCAACATCATCAGCTGCCCCGGCGGCGATTTCTGCGCGCTCGCCAACGCCAAGTCGATTCCCGTGGCGCAGGCGATCCAGGAGCGCTTCGACGATCTGGATTTCCTGCACGACATCGGCGAGCTCGACCTCAACATCTCGGGCTGCATGAATGCCTGCGGCCATCACCATGTCGGCCATATAGGGATACTCGGCGTCGACAAGAAGGGCGAGGAGTGGTACCAGATCGAGATCGGCGGGAATCAGGGAAAAACCAGATCCGACTCGCCTGCCGCGTCCCTGGGCAAGGTGATCGGACCGTCGTTCGCGCGTGCCGAAGTGCCGGATGTGATCGAGCGCCTCATCGAGTACTACCTTGAGCGGCGCGACAGCGACGCCGAGCGCTTCGTCGACGTCGTGCACCGCCTCGGGGTCGAGCCTTTCAAGGAGCATGTCTATGCCAACGCTGATCAAAGGGCGTCGCATCGTTCAAGAAAGCGCGCCCTCGCCTGAGCAGGGCGAGGTGCTTCGCCTCGAGCCGACCGACGATCCGGCCTCGGTGGCAGACCGGCTTGGCCGGGCGGCGCGCGTCGAGGTCAATTTCCCGAAATTCGGCGATGGCCGCGGCTTCTCGATCGCACGCCTCTTGCGCGAGCGCTACGGCTACAAGGGCGAGCTTCGCGCCGTGGGCGCGGTGACGCAGGATCACCTGCAGGCCATGGAGCGCTGCGGCTTCGACGCTTTCCTGCTGCGCGAGGGCGAAGATCCGAACGAGGCGCTGGCCGCCTTCGACCGCTTCAGCGACGCCTACCAGGGGACGGTCACTCGCCCCGCGCCGCTGTTCCGCCGGCGCCTGAGATAAATTTGCAGATTTCATTTGCAAATTCAATGAGCGGAATTGTTTATCTCGTCGGCGCCGGGCCGGGCGCTCCTGACCTCCTCACGGTGCGCGCGGCCCGGCTGCTCGGCGAGGCGGACATCGTGTTCCACGACGCGCTCGTGCCGCAGGGCATTCTTTCCCTCGCCTCGAAGGCGCAAATGATCGCGGTGGGCAAGCGCTGCGGCCGCCACTCGACCGCCCAGCGCTTCATCAACAAGCGCCTCCTGGACGCGGCGCGGCGCTACGAGGTGGTGGTGCGGCTGAAGGGCGGCGACCCGATGCTGTTCGGCAGGGCGCACGAAGAAATTGCCTTTCTCACTCGACACGCAATTGAAGTCAGAATCATTCCAGGCGTGACCGCAGCCCTCGCCGCGAGCGCGGAGCTTGGGGTTTCGCTTACGCGCCGGGGACTGTCGCGCAGCGTGCTTTTCGCCACGCCGCGCGCGGCGCCGGAAGAGCAGCCTTCGACCTGGGCGCAGGCGGCCGCCGCGTCCGACACCGTTGTGCTTTACATGGCCGCAGGCGACGCGCAGGCGGTGCGCGATACGCTGCTCGGCGCGGGCATGCGCCCCGGCATGCCGGTGGTGGTGGCCGAAAATGCTTCTCTTCCCAGCAAGCAGCTATTCAGGGGGAATCTGCAAGGCCTGCCGGAGCTGGCTGAGCGTTGCGCCGGCGGGCCGGCGCTGCTGCTCATCGGCGAGGTATTCAAAGAGCAGAAATCGGGGTCAGAGCCCGATTATCTGGAAGAACCCATTTATCGCGCCTTGATCGCGAGCCGGAGGGCGTAAAGACAGAACGCGACAAACCAGGCGAGCGACCACTCGGCAATCGACAGGCCGAGGAACTTCCAGTCGACGACGGCACATTCCCCGGTGCCGCTGATCAGCGTCTTCAGCGTGCGCGACAGCGGGAAATTGTCCAGCATGTAGAACAAATCCGGGCCGCACTGCGGCACCTTGTCGGGCGGCAGATGCTGCAGCCAGACCTGCCTGCCCGCGGCTGCCGCGCCGCCAGCAGCGAAAAGGAAAACACCCACAGCATAAGCAACAGTGCCTCCGCGCCTCGGACCGTGCAAGGCGGCCACGACGCACACCGTCATCACCGCGTAGAAGAAGCCGCGCTGCACCAGGCACAGCGGGCAGGGGTCGAGTCCCCGCGCGTACTGCAGGTAATAGCCGAACGCGAGCAGCAGCGCGCACGCGGCGGCGGCGAGGCCGAATAGCGCGCGCGTCGGAGCTCTTTGCATCAGCCGACGATGCGCCCGGCGGCTTCGCCGAAGCCGATCGTGGCGTAGCCTTCGCGCGCGCAGCGCCCGCGCTCGATCACCTCGTCGCCGTCCTCGAGGAAGGCGCGCGTTTCGCCGCCCGGCAGCGCGAGCGGGCTCTTGCCGGCCTGGGTGAGCTCCATCATCGAGCCGAACGAGTCGGGCGAGTCGCCGGAGATCGTGCCCGAGCCGAGAAGATCGCCGGGCTGCAGGTTGCAGCCGTTGGAGGTCTGGTGCGCCACGACCTGCGCGAGCGTCCAGTACGAGTCGCGAAAACTCCCGCGCGACAGGCGCAGCGGCGCTTTCGTGCCTTCGGTTTTCAAGTGTATTTCGACCTCTATTGCGTAGCCGCCTTCGCGCTGATCGTTCTCGTCCAGGAGATAGGGCAAGGGCCGGGGATCTTCCGCCGGGCGCTCGAACGCAGGGCAGCGGTACGGCTCGAGCGCCTCGAGCATGACGATCCAGGGCGAGATGGTCGAGGCGAAGCTCTTGGCGAGGAAAGGGCCGAGCGGCTGGTATTCCCAGGCCTGGATGTCGCGGGCCGACCAGTCATTGAGCAGCACCACGCCGAAGACGTGCTTCGCGGCGTCCTGGATTCTTATGGGATGCGCAAGCCGGTTCCCGGGCCCCACGACAAACCCCAGCTCCGCCTCGTAATCGAGGCGGCGCGACGGCCCGAACGAGGGCGTTGGCTGGTCCGGGGGCTTGGTCTGCCCCGTGGGCCGCACGATCGGCGTTCCCGAGGGCACGATCGACGAGCGGCGGCCGTGATAGCCGATCGGCAGCCACTTGTAGTTCGGCAGCAGCGGGTTGTCGGGCCGCAGCATCCTGCCCATGTTGGTGGCGTGGTGGATGCCGGTGAAGAAGTCGCTGTAATCGCCGATCGAGACCGGCAGGAAAAGCTCGGCCTGCTTCATCGGCACGAGATGCTTTTGGAATCTTCTCTCGTATTTACTTAACGACAGAGTCTTGGATATCTGTTTACGCAGCTTCTTCCACATCGGCCGGCCCATCGCGGCAAGGCCGTTCAGCGTCGGCCCGGTCTTGATGTCGAGCGCCGCGAGGTCGAGGATGCACTCGCCGATCGCCACCCCGCCGCGCGGGGGCTCATTGGCTTTTCTGCGCTTGAAAATGCCCAAAGGCAAGTTCTGGATCGGGAAGTCGCTGCCGGGCGCGTTGGCCGACTCAACCCAGCTCTTCAGATCCGGGTCGTGTGTGCTGTCGAGAGGCACTATTTGAAATTCTTCCGGAAGCCGTCCCAGACCTTGTCGTAATCCTTCTGCAGTTCGGGCGCGCGCATGGCGAAGCTGGTCGGGCGGAACACGTAGCGAGACTCCCACATGAAGGCGAGGCTGTCTTCGATCTTAACGGGCTTCAAATCCGTATTCACTGCTTTTTCATAAGTGGCGACATCCGGGCCGTGGGCCGACATGCAATTGTGGATCGAGACGCCGCCGGGGAGGAAGCCTTCGGCCTTGGCGTCGTAGACGCCGTGCACCAGGCCCATCAGCTCGCTCATCACGTTGCGGTGGAACCACGGCGGCCGGAACGTGTGCTCGGCGACCTGCCAGCGCGGCGGGAAGATGACGAAGTCGCAGTTCGCGACGCCCGGCTGTCCCGACGGCGAGGTCAGCACGGTGAAGATCGAAGGATCGGCGTGGTCGAAGCTCACCGTGTTGATCGCCATGAAGCGCGCAAGGTCGTACTTGTACGGCGCGTAGCGCCCGTGCCAGGCGACGACGTCGAGCGGCGAATGGCTCCACTGCGCGGCCCACAGCCCGCCCATGAACTTCGCCACGACTTCACATTCATTCTGTTTATCTTCAAAAGCCGCAATCGGGCCCAGGAAATCGCGCGGCTGCGCGAGGCCCTGCGCGCCGATGGGCCCCAGCTCCGGCAGCCGGAACAGCGCGCCGTAGTTCTCGCAGAGATATCCGTGCGCCTGCTTCTCGGCGAGCTCGACCTTGAATTTTATGCCGCGGGGGATGACGGCGATTTCGCCCGGTTTCACTTCCAGCCGTCCCAATTCAGTGAAGATTTCCAAAGAACCTGCTTGAGGAACGAACATCAATTCGCCATCGGAATCGACGAAGAACCGCTCGCTCATCGAGCGGTTGGCGCGATAGACGTGCACCGCCACGCCGTGCTGCGCCGCAGGGGAACCGCTCCCCGCGAGCGTGACCATGCCGTCCACAAAATCGGTCGGCTCGGCGGGAATGGGGAAGGGATTCCAGCGCAGGCGGTTCGGCGGGGTCTCGACCTCCTCGAAGGGCCCTGAGGCGATCAGCCCGTCCGCGACGCGGCGGAACGGGGCATGCATCGCCGAAGGCCGTATCCGGTACATCCAGGTCGACAGGTTCTCGGCGCGCGGAGCGGTAAACGCGGTACCGGAAATAACTTCTGAATACAGGCCGTTGGGGGCGCGCTGGGGGGCGTTCTGGCCGATGGGCAGCGCCCCCGGCATGGCTTCGGTGCTGTGATGGTTTCCGAAGCCGCTCTGGTACTTAAGCATAGGTTTATCGTACCCGCCCCTCCCCCAGAACGGGGCACCGCGCGACGATGGCGTTAGCTCTTATTAGCTATTTCAGTCGTCTGGATCGGGGAGATCGCATGTGCCGATGAAAATCTCCAGATTGAGGCGACTCGCCGTTGCGGGTAGCGTTGGTGCGGCGCTCTCGTTCGGTGTGGCGAGCGCGACTGCAGTTGTGAATCTCGTGCCGAACGGCGACTTCGAGCTCGACAACCTCCTGTTTTCCTCCGACTACGCTTATACACCGGCGTGAGTGGCAACGATTTCGCAGCTGATGCTGGCCGGGCTTGGCTTGCTCGGCTTCGCCGTGCGCAGGCGCAGCCGGCTCGCGCGATAGGCTGTTGCTTCATATAAACTCGCCGCATGGAGCGTAGAGGCGAGGACAGCGAAGAGCTTGCTTCATGGCTTAAGGAGGCAGGCGCCAGGGGAGT
>DASQGB010000113.1:0-1587 GCA_035632815.1 Burkholderiales bacterium
CCGATCACGTGCTTCAGGCGCGAGCGGTCGAGCGCGCCGAGCAGGCGCTCGGAGTCGCGGTTGTCGAGATGCCCGAAGGGCCCGCCGATGCGCTCCTTGAGCCACTTGGGATAGGCGCCGTTCCACAGCATGTCGCGGTCGTAGTTGCATTCGAGGACCAGCGCATCCAGCCCCGAGAGGGTCTGCTCGACGTGCGGCGTGGAAACGCCGATGTCGGTCAGCACGCCGAGCCTCGCGTTGCCGTCGGACACGACGAACTGCACCGGCTCGCGCGCGTCGTGCGGCACGGTGAACGGGCGTACCTCGATCGCGCCGACGGCCGTGGTCTCCTTGCCGTTCACGAAATGAAGCTTTATTCCTTCGATCACTTTCCCTTCGGACCTCAGCGCGACGCAAGTGCCGTAGGTGAGATACACCGCGACGCGGTGCGCGGCGGCGAAATCGAACACGCAGCCGGCATGATCGCCGTGCTCGTGGGTGATGAGGATCGCGCTGACCTGCGAGGGCTCGAGGCCGAGCCGGCCCAGACGCCGCTCGGTCTCGCGCAGCGGCAGCCCGCAGTCGATCAGCAGCACGGTGGCATTCGACTGCGCCACCAGGCAGTTGCCCTTGCTGCCGCTGGCGAGGGAAGCGAAGCGCAGCAACTACTTCAGCTGCTCGTGGAGCAGCGCGAGGATGCGCTGCGCGGTGCGCGAGCGGTCCGCGCCGCCTTCCTTGTTCAGCACGTTCACCTGGCTGGAGGTGCCGGCCTGCGTCACCTGCACGCGGTACTGCTCGGGCTTGACCTTGGAGTCGCCCGAGCCGAACAGGCGCGAGAAGAGGCCGCGCTCGCGGTTCTTGACCTCCATCTCGGCTTCCGGGTCCGCGTAGCGCACGAAGAACAGCCCCTTCTGCCGGTCGCGGTCCTCCACGGTGAAGCCGACGCGGTCCAGCGCGAGGCCCACGCGCCGCCAGGCGCGGTCGAAGGCCTCGTACACGTCGAGCACCTCGCGGCCGTCGATGCCTTTCCTCAGCTCGGCGCGCATCTGCGGCACCTGCGCCTCGGTCGTGGCGGTGAGCGTGCGTGCCTTCTCGTCGTGGGTGCCCAGGCGCACCATCAGCCGGCGCAGGTACTCGGCCTCGAGCCCGGGATCGGGATTGCGCGCCTGCCAGCGCGTGTCTCCGGGAGTGCTGTTCACCGGGTCGCGCGAGGTCGTGTAGACCTCCTGCATGCCGCGGTGGCTGATGTAGATCTCGGTGCCCTTGCCGTCGGGCGCGCGGTCGAGGCGCGTGCGGAACTTGTCGCGCTCGCCGGCGCTGTTCGACTGGTCGAGCGCCCGGCCGAGAAGGCCGCGCACGCCGCCTTCCTGGATCCGCGCGCGGCTCTCGGCCCAGTCGGTTTCCATCACGCCCGCCTCGGGAAGCTCGAGCTTCACCAGGAAGCCGAGCTCCTGCCAGAAGGCCTTCACCGCCGGCCAGACGCGCTCCGGGGGCTCCTGCACCACCAGCCAGCGCTGCGTCCCCGCGCGCTCGACGCGCATGCCCTCGTTCTCGGGCAGCACCGCCGTCGGGGAGGCCGCAGCGGCCGCGCGCGGCTGCTCGCGGCGC
>DASQGB010000114.1:0-1608 GCA_035632815.1 Burkholderiales bacterium
CACCGTCGCGGCGCAGGGCGGCATTGCCGCGCCGCTCGCCAACTCCACCGAGGACAACTGGCACTGGCACATGTACGACACCGTCAAGGGGTCGGACTACCTCGGCGACCAGGACGCGATCGAGTACATGTGCCGGCGCGCGGTCGAGGTGGTGGTCGAGCTCGAGCACATGGGCATGCCGTTCGACCGCCTGGAGAACGGCAGGATCTACCAGCGCCCCTTCGGCGGCCATACGCAGAACTACGGCAGCGCCAAGATGGCGATGCGCGCCTGCGCCGCCGCCGACCGCACCGGCCACGCCATGCTGCACACGCTCTACCAGCAGAACGTGCGCGCCAACACGCAGTTTTTCGTCGAATGGATGGCCCTCGACCTGATCCGCGGCCGCGACGGCGAAGTCATCGGCGTGACCGCCCTCGAGATGGAAACCAGCGAGCTGGTGCTGTTCCAGGCAAAAGCGACGCTGCTTGCAACCGGCGGCGCCGGCCGCATCTACTGGGCGACGACCAATGCCTTCATCAATACCGGCGACGGCCTGGGCATGGCGGCGCGCGCCGGCCTGCCGCTCGAAGACATGGAGTTCTGGCAGTTCCACCCCACGGGAGTGGCGGGCGCCGGCGTGCTGATCACCGAGGGGGTGCGCGGCGAGGGCGGTTATCTCCTCAACAAGGCCGGCGAGCGCTTCATGGAGCGCTATGCGCCCAATGCGAAGGACCTGGCGAGCCGCGACGTGGTGTCGCGCGCCATGACCACCGAGATCAAGGAAGGCCGCGGCTGCGGGCCCGATGCCGACCATTTGCTGCTCAAGCTCGATCACCTGGGCCCCGAGGTGATCAACCTGCGCCTGCCCGGAATCCGCGAGATCGCGATCAAGTTCGCCAACGCCGACCCGATCCGCGACCCGATCCCGGTGGTGCCGACGGTGCATTACCAGATGGGCGGCATCCCGACCAACTATATGGGCCAGGCCGTCGCCCCCGAGGGCAACAGCAAGGAGGCGATCGTGCCGGGTTTGTTCGCCGCGGGCGAATGCGCCTGCGTCTCGGTGCACGGCGGCAACCGCCTGGGCACCAACTCGCTGCTCGACCTGCTGGTGTTCGGCAAGGCCTCAGGCGAGCAGATGATCAAGGACATCCGCGCCCTGCCGTCGCCGCACATCAACCTGCCGAAGGACGCCGGCGAGCGCACCCGCGCGCGCCTGGCGCGGCTCGATTCGGCGCCGTCTTCGGGCGAGCGCGTGGTCGACGTGCTGAACGAGCTGCGGCGCACGATGCAGGCGCATTGCGGCGTGTTCCGGTTTCCGGAGGACCTGGCAGCCGGGGTCACGAAAGTCAAAGCCATTGCGGCGAGGGCTGCACGCACTTTCATCGGCGACAAGTCCAAGGTCTTCAATACCGCAAGGGTGGAGGCGCTGGAGCTCGACAACCTGATCGAGACCGCAATGGCGACGGTGGTGTCGGCCGAAGCGCGCAAGGAGAGCAGGGGAGCCCACACCCGAAGCGATTTCCCCGCGCGCGACGACAAGGGCTGGATGAAGCACAGCCTGTGGTACAAGGAAGGCAACCGGCTCGAGTACAAGCCGGTGCACCTCAAGCCGCTGTCGGTCGA
>DASQGB010000115.1:0-6506 GCA_035632815.1 Burkholderiales bacterium
GAGCGGCAGCGTCGACCTGGCGGTGGAAACCGCGTCGCTCACCACCGGCGACAACGAGCGCGGCAGCCGCCCGCGCGCGCGCGACGAGCACTTGCGCACCGCGGACTTCTTCAACGTTCAGGAATTCCCGCGCATGACCTACAAGGGCACGGCGGTGAAGTTCAACGGCGACGCCCCGGCGCAGATCGACGGCCAGCTCACGCTGATCGGCGTGACCAAGCCCCTCATCCTGACCGTGGAGAACTGGAAATGCATGCCTGACCCGCGGACCAAGGGCCAGCGCTTCTTCTGCGGCGGCAACGCCAGCGGCATGATCAAGCGCTCCGACTTCGGCATGAAGTTCGGCATTCCCAACGTGAGCGACGAGGTCAAGCTTTCGATCATGCTGGAAGCCTTCAGGGACTGACACGACCCCGTCATACGGCACAGTGAAGATACGGGCCCATGAGGGCCCGTTTCTTTTGGTATCTGCCGCCTCTCGCGCTGTTCGCGCCGGATGCGCTCGCCTGGGGGCTGCAGACCCATGTGTTCTTCGCCCAATGGGCTCTGCTGGCTGCGCCGCTGGCGGATCCGGCGCTGCGCGCCGCGGTTGCCCGTTTTCCTCGCCTGGTCCTGGCGGGCGCCTGCCTGCCGGACCTCGCGCTTGCCGGCAAGGCGCTCGAAACGCCGGCGTTCCGCCGCTCGCACCGCTGGGCGACGCTACGGCGAATCGCCGGCGGAAATACCCGGGAAGAACGCGCACTGGCCGTCGGCTACGCCAGCCACCTGCTGGTCGACGTCGTCGCGCACCACCGTTTCGTACCCGAGCACGAGGCGCGCATCGCCCGCATTCCGCACGTCACCCATGCGATCGCGGAGTTCGCCATGGATCACTACGTCGCGCCGTTCACGTTTGCGTCGCCGGGGGATCTGCTCGCCTCCGAGGGGCTGGCGGACTTCGTGGCCGAGCGCTTTGGCTGCCGCCGGGTGCTCGCGCAGCGCGCCTTGCATCTGCTCGCACGCGCCGATAGCGCCTTGCGCGCTTCGGGCGTTCCGGCGCTATGCCGCCGCGTGGCGAAGTGGTTCGACCGCCGGCTCGAGCGCCGCTTCGAGGCTTACGCGCGCCAGACCGCGCAGCGGCTGCGGCTGCTCGAAGCCGCACTGGCCGGCCGGATCAGCGACTGGAGCGGCCTAGATCCAGAAAGAGGCAGCGGCGATGAGCCCGCCGATGGCGGCGCCGGCGAGCACGTCGCTCGGATAGTGCAGTCCCAGTGCGACGCGTGACACCGCGGTGAGCAGCGTGAAGAGCAGAAGCAGCGGGCCAAGCCGCGGGTAGTGCGCGCTTGCCACCAGCGTGAAGGCCACCGCGTGCAGCGTATGGCCGGAAGGAAAACTGAAGCGGTCGAGGGCGCGCGCGCCGGCCGCCACCTCGCGGCTGAGCCGCTGGTAGGGACGCGGCCGCGAGGTGCCGCGCTTCACCATTGTGTATGCCGCGGTGCAGACGAAGCCGACGAAGGCCATGTGCAGCACCGGCAGCGCCGCCTCGCGCCCCTGCTGCAGCAGCAGCGCGAGCATCAGCGAGTACCAGAAGATGCCGTTGCCGAGCCAGCTCACCAGCCGCAGCGGCACGAACAGCACCGCGGAGCCGAGCGCGCGGTTCAGCGCTACGCAGGCGCGCTCGTCCCAGTGCCGCAGGGCCTCGATCTCACGCCGCAGCATCGAGGAGCGCCGCCTCGAAATCGCCGACGATCCGCTCCCAGGTCAGGCTCTCGGCGGCGGCACGCGCGGCGCGTCCAAGGTTGCGGGCGAATGGCAGGTTCTCCACGAGCAGAACCGCGCCGGCGATGAAAGCTTCGCGGTCGTCGAAAGGCGCAAGCACCGCCGATTGCATGTGCTGGAGATGCTCGCGGGCGGCGGCGTAGCGGTAGGCGACGACGCCAAGGCCGCTCGCCATGGCTTCCAGGGTGACGTTGCCGAAAGTCTCGGTCGTGCTGGGGAAAAGGAAGATGTCGCCCGAGGCGTAGTGGGCGGACAGCTCGCCGTTCACCAGCCGGCCGGCGATCAGGTAGCCGATGTTCCGGTTTCGCAATTGCTCCGCCAGCGGGCCGTCGCCGACCAGCACCAGCTTCGCGTCGGGACGCAGCCGGCGCATCGCCTCGTAGGCCTCGATCACCAGCGGGAAGTTCTTCTCCCGCGCGAAGCGGCTCACGCACAGCACCACCGGGGTATTTTCGCCGGCCCCCCAGCTCGCGCGCAGCTCGGTCGAGCGCCGCGCCGGCGAGAACACCTCAGGGTTCACGCCGCGCCCGACCACGCGCAGCCGCTCGAAGCCGGCGTCGGAGAGCTGCTCGGCCAGCTCGCTCGTGGGCACCAGGGTGCAGTCGGCGCGATTGTGGAAACACCTCAGATAGCCGGCCACCGGCCGCGCCAGCCAGGAGAAGCCGTAGTGCCGGCTGTAGGCGTGGAAATTGGTGTGGAAGTCGGTGGCGACCGGCAGGCCGAGCGACTTCGCCGCGGCGAGCGCGGTCCAGCCGAGCGGGCCTTCGGTCGCGACATGCACCAGCTGCGGCCGCTGCTCGCTCCACAGCCGGATCAGGTCGCCGCGCGCCGGCATGCCCATCTTGAGCTGCGGGTAGCGAGGCAGCGCGATGCCGCGCTTGAGCACCTCCTCGAATCCCGGCAGCGACTGCGCGGCGTCGTGGCCGTTCTGGCGCGGCCGCACCAGCTGGATCGAATGGCCGCGGTTGCGCAGCCCGTCGACCATCAGGCCGATGGTGCGTGCCACCCCGTTCACTTCAGGCGGGTACGTTTCGGTCACCATGGCAACACGCATGCGCCGCGCAGCCTACGCGCGGTACGTGACCGAATGACTACAGGATTGTTAAAGGATTATTAACAGCCAGATCACGCCGGCATTGACCAGCGACAACATGACGGCCGCGCTGCCGATGTCTTTGGCGCGCTTGGCGAGGCGGTGGTTCTCGAACGAGATGCGATCGACCGCCGCCTCGATCGCCGAGTTGATCAGCTCCACGATCAGCACGATCACCAGGCTGCCGACCAGCAGGGCGCGCTCGACGCCGCTGCCCCCCAGCCACAGCCCGAGCGGCACCAGCACCGCGCAGGCGGCGAGCTCCATCTGGAACGAGCCCTCGAAGCGGGCCGCCGCGGCGAATCCGGCGAACGAGTAGCCGATGGCGTTGATCACGCGGCGCAGCCCCGCGCGCATCTTGTGGGGACTCTCCTGCACTGCGGCTCTGGTCTGCTCGGAAGCGCCGGACATGGTCACGCTGGAATCGCCAGCGTGAATAGTAGCTCTTCCTGAGCGGAGCGGCGCCGGCCGCGGCGCGGCTTGAGCCGCTCGTACCCGCCCTCGGCGTTCATCAGCCAGGCCATGCAGTTGTCGTCGAGGTAGGGCTGCAGGCCCTCCCGGATCACGCGGCGCTTGAGCGCCGGGTCGAGCACCGGGAAGCACAGCTCGATGCGGCGGAAGAAGTTGCGCTCCATCCAGTCGGCGCTCGCGAGGTACACGTCGTCGGCGCCGCCGTTCTGGAAATAGAACACGCGCGAGTGCTCGAGGAAGCGCCCGACGATGGAGCGCACGCGGATGTTGTCCGAGAGGCCCGGGAGGCCGGGGCGCAGCGCGCAGCCGCCGCGCACGATGAGGTCGATGCTCACGCCGGCGTTCGAGGCGGCGTACAGCGCCTCGATGATCTGCGGCTCGAGCAGCGCGTTGGTCTTGGCGATGATGCGCGCGGGCTTGCCCTCCGCCGCGTGTCTTGCCTCGTTGCGGATCGCCGCGACGATGCGCTTGTGCAGCGTGAAGGGCGACTGCCAGACGTGCTTCATTTTGCCGGCGCGGCCGAGGCCGGTGAGCTGCTTGAACACCTCGTTGACGTCGGCGCACAGCTCCTCGTTGGCGCTCATCAGGCCGAAGTCGGTGTACTGGCGCGCAGTGCCCGGGTGGTAGTTGCCGGTCGCGAGGTGCGCGTAGCGGCGCAGCCGCTTGCCCTCGGGCGTGTCCTCGCGCCGCACCACCAACGCCATCTTGGCGTGGGTCTTGTGCCCGACCACGCCGTAGATGACGTGCGCGCCGACCTCCTCGAGGCGCGCCGCCCAGTTCATGTTCGCCTCCTCGTCGAATCGCGCCATCAGCTCGACCACCACCGTGACTTCCTTGCCCTTGCGCGCGGCCTCCACCAGGATGTCCATCAGCTCCGAGGTGGTACCGGTGCGGTACACCGTCTGCTTGATCGCGATCACCTGCGGGTCGTTGGCGGTGGTGCGGATGAAGTCGATCACCGGCACGAAGGACTGGAACGGATGGTGCAGCAGCACGTCCTGGCGCTTGAGCACCTCGAACAGATCCGTCGTGGCGAGCGCCGGCGGCAGGCCGGACTGGAACGGCGGGAACTTGAGCTCGGGCAGGTCGACCTGGTCGTGCACCTCGCGCAGGCGGTACAGGTTCACCGGCCCGTCGACGCGGTACAGATCCGGCGGCTGCAGCCCGAACTGCTGCAGGAGAAAATCCACCATGTGCTCGGAGCAGTTGTCGGCCACCTCGAGGCGCACGGCATCGCCGAAGTGGCGGTGGAACAGCTCGCCTTGCAATGCGGTGTGCAGGTTCTTGATCTCTTCCTCCTCCACGAAGAGGTCCGAGTTGCGCGTGACGCGGAACTGGTAGCAGCCCTTCACGTTCATGCCCGCGAACAGCTCGCCGACGTGCGCGTGCAGGATCGAGGACAGGAACACGAAGGCGTACTCGGCGCCGGCGATCGCCTTGGGCAGGCGGATCACGCGCGGCAGCGCGCGCGGCGCCTGCACGATCGCCGCGCCGGAGCTGCGGCCGAAGGCGTCGGGCCCTTCGAGCTCCACCGCGAGGTTCAGGCTCTTGTTGAACACGCGCGGAAACGGGTGCGCCGGATCGAGCCCGATCGGGGTGAGCACCGGCAGCAGCTCCTTGAAGAAGTACTCGCGGATCCACTCGCGCTGCGCTGCGTTCCATTCCTCGCGCCGCGGAAAAACCACGCCTTCGCGCGCGAGCGCCGGCAGCACGGTCGCGTTGAGCAGCTGGTACTGCTCGGCGACCAGCGCGCGCGCCTCGCGGCTCACCGACTCGAACACGTCGGCGGGACTGCGCCCGTCGGGGCCCGGCTCGGGCAGGCCGAGCTTGATCTGCTCCTTGAGCCCGGCGACGCGGATCTCGAAGAACTCGTCGAGATTCGACGAGACGATGGTGATGAAGCGCAGCCGCTCGAGCAGCGGCACGGAATCGTCGGCCGCCTGGGCGAGCACCCGGCGGTTGAACGCGAGCAGCCCGAGCTCGCGGTTCAGGAAATGATTGACCGGGGGTAGTTCGCGCTTCACGGGAAGCGGCAGTCTAAACTGAGGGCATGCACGGTGTGACGGTAATAAAGCTGTAATCTTCGCGCATGGCCCGTCCCAACACGCTCGCCGCGGTCGACCTGGGATCCAACAGCTTCCACCTGCAGATCGGCCGGGTGGTCGACGGCCAGATCTATCCGCTTGACGCGGTGCGGGAAGTCGTGCGCCTTGGCGCGGGGCTGGGCGCCGACAAGCGCATCGACCGCGCGAGCCAGGCGAAGGCGTACGAGGCGCTGGCGAAGTTCGCCGAGCGGCTGCGCGGCTTTCCGCGCCAGGCGGTGCGCGCGGTGGGTACCAATGCCCTGCGCGTCGCCAAGAACGCGCCGCAGGTCCTGCGCGAAGGGCGCCAGGTGCTCGGCTTCCCGATCGAGGTGATCTCGGGCCGCGAGGAGGCGCGCCTCATCTATCTCGGCGTGGCGCATTCGCTGCCCGCGGCGGCAGGATCGGAAAATGCGCGGCGCCTGGTGGTCGACATCGGCGGCGGCTCGACCGAGTTCATCATCGGCACCGGGTACGAGCCGCAGCTCACCGAGTCGCTGTACATGGGTTGCGTGAGCTTCAGCCTGCGCTACTTCCCGGGGGGAGAGATCGACAAGCCGCGCATGAAGTCCGCCGAGTTCGCCGCGCGCCAGGAGCTCGCGGCGATGGTGCATGCCTACCGCGACGCCGGCTGGGACGAGGCGGTCGGCTCCTCCGGCACCGCGCGCTCGATCGAGAGCATCCTGCGCGAGAACGGCTTCGCGACCGAGGGCGTGACGCGCGAGGGGCTCGACCGGCTGCGCGCGCTGCTCATCAAGCACGAGCGCGCCGACCCCGAGCGCATCGCCGGGCTGCGCGCCAACCGCGCGCCCGTGCTGCCCGGCGGCGTCGCGATCATGAGCGCAGTGCTGGACGAGCTCGGCATCGAGGCGCTGAAAGTGTCGGACGGCGCGCTGCGCCACGGCGTGCTCTACGACCTGCTCGGCCGCGTCGAGCACCGCGACATGCGCGAGGCGACCGTGGCGCAGTTCATGCGCCGCTATCACATCGACGCCGCGCAGGCCGAAAGAGTCAAGGATCTGACCCTGATCATTCATGACGCGCTCTCGCCGGGCGCCGAGCGCGAGGACGATCCGGACCGGCTGATGCTCGAATGGGCCGCG
>DASQGB010000116.1:0-2982 GCA_035632815.1 Burkholderiales bacterium
ACCAGCGGCATGTGGGACGAGCTGGTGAGGCGCCTGGGCGCGCGCCTAAGCGCCTCAGTGCAGCGCTAGCGCACGCGGTCGTAGCCTGAGGCGCAGGCCGACGGGCGCCATGGTGAGCGCCAGGTGCTCGCGCACCTCGGCGCCGCCGGGCGCGCTCACGCTTTCGACCTCGAAGCTGGCGAGCAGCATGGCGATCACCATCTTCATCTCCAGCATCGCCAGGTAGCGCCCGGGGCACAGGCGCGGCCCGGCGCCAAAGGGCATCGCCACGCGCTTGGCCGAGCTTGCGGCCCTGGGCGTAGTCGCGTCCGCCAGCCAGCGCGCAGGGTCGAACGCCAGCGCCGCGGGGAAGTGGCGCTCGTCGGTCGCCCCGGGGCGCATCAGGCACATCACCAGCTGGCGGGCGGGGACCTCGATGCCCGCGATGACGGTATCGCGCACCGCCTCGGCCATGATGAGCGGGGCCACCGGTTTTAGCCGCATGGTCTCGTGCGCGCAGGCTTCGACGAAGGCGAGCTTGGACATCTGCTCGTAATGCTGCGGAAACGGCTGCGCAGCGATTACGCCGCGCACTTCATCGCGCGCCCGCTGCATCGCCGCCGGGTTGCAGCCCAGCAGATAGATGATCCACGACAGCGTGTTCGCGGTCGTGTCCTCGCCGGCCAGCAGCATGGTGAGCACGTTGCCCGAGACATCGGCATCGTCGAGGCCGCTGCCTTCGGTATCGCGCGCCGCAATCATCGCTTCGATCAGGTTCGTCGGGCGCGCGCGAAGCGACGGGTCGCGCTCCATGCGCAGCCGTGCCTTGACGATGAAGCCCTCCACCGCGCGATGCAATTCCTCGAGGTGCCTGGCGGTCCGCCGATAGCCCGGCAGCCTGAGGTAGCGCCAGTACGGAAACGGCGCCATCAGGCGCCTGAACAGCGCCGGAAGCACCTTGTCGAGGTGCGTCTGGATGACCTCCTCCTCCGATTCCAGCGTGTTGATGTCCACGCCGAAGGCGAGCCCCGCGGTGACATCCACCGTGTAGCGCATCAGGTCCGCCTGCAGGTCGATCGCCGTGCCGGCCGCGGCCGCGCGCTCCCAGCGCGCGCAGAATCGCTGCGTGACCCTGACCAGCGCCGGGAAGTAGGACTTGATATGCGCCGGGTCGAAGCCCGCCATCACCATCGGCCGCTGGCGGCGCCACTGCTCGCCGTTGGAGGAAAAGACGCCGCCGAAGCCCATCTCCTTCGCGGTCGAGCTCAAGCGCGAAGTGCGCTGGAAGCCCTCCGGGCGATCGCGCAAGACCGACGCGATCGCCTCGGGATTCGCGAGGACGAGGAATTCCCGGCGGCCGATGCGGAAGCGGAAGCAATCGCCGTAAGTGCGGCTCCATTCCTCGGCGATGAGGTGCAGCCGCGTGGAGTCGATCTGCAGCAGGTTGCCGAGAACCGGCAGCCCCGGCGGCCCCGGGAGATCGCGAATGCGCCGCGTCGCCAATACCGCTGTCATCGCTGTCCGATCGTCTTGCTCAGGCTCGTGCCGGTGACCCGGACGACGCGCCCATCGTTGGTGAGCTCGACCGCCGCGCCGGGGAAGAAGCTGCCGTTGTCCACGTCGACGCTCTGGAATCCTCCGCCGTCCATGCGCAGGTAGAGCCGGTACAGGTGGGGATCGCGGCGCTTCGACGCGCCGCTCGCCGCGGACTGCGCCGCGTTGGGCAGCACGCCCACCGATGCGATCACGCCCGAGCCGGCCTTGAAGTTCCCGGGCGAGATGATGTCGCCCTCGAGCTGGGTCGGGTCCTGGTAATAGCTGCAGCCCGCCAGGGAAAACAGCAGAAGCAGGAGGACGCGCCGAATTTGCATGCCCGGAGCATAACGCCGGAGAATGCGCCATGCGCACTCGCCTGCTTGTTACCGTCTTCCTTCTGGCCTTCGCCCTCCCGGCGGCGGCCGCGTATCCCGAGAAACCGATCCGCTTCGTCGTGCCCTCCGCGCCGGGCGGCTCGGTGGACATTCTGATGCGAGTCCTCACGCAGCAGCTGTCCACGCAAATGGGCGTGACGTTCGTGATCGAGAACAAGCCCGGCGCGTCGTTCGTTCTGGGGACGATGGACATCGTAAAGGCGGCGCCGGACGGCTACACGCTCGGCTACGGCAACATCGTGTCGCTGGCGGTCAACCGCACGTTGCTGCCCAACTTGCCGTACGACGTGGAGAAGGACCTAACCCTCATCTCGAACTGCGTGCGCGTGTTCAACATGCTGGCGGTGAACAACGATCTCCCGGTGCGCACGGTGGCGGAGCTCGTCGACTACGCGAAGAAGAACCCCGGCAAGCTGAGCAACGGCTCCTCCGGCAACGGCACCACCGGCCACCTGGGCGGCGAGCTTTTCAAGGCGATGACCGGGACCGACATCGTGCACGTGCCCTACAAGGGGAGCCCGCAGGCGATCAACGACCTCATCTCGGGCAACATCCAGGTGATGTTCGACAACGTGCCCTCGATCGGGCCGCACGTGAAATCGGGCCGCGTGCGCGGGCTGGGCGTCTCGGCGCCGAAGCGCGCGGGGTCGTTCCCGGACATCCCGACCATCGCGGAAGCTGGGGTCGCGGGCTACGAGACCAATTCCTGGGGCGGGGTGATCGGGCCGGCCAAACTTCCCCCTGAGATTGTCAGAAGACTGAATCTGGAAATAAAAAAGGCGCTGGCGGCGCCGGCGGTCGCCGAGCGCTACAAGCAGCTCGACACCGAGCCCGACGGCGCCACGCCGCAAGAGTTCCTCGAGCTCGTGCGGCGCGAGACGCCCAAGTGGGCCGAGGTGATCAAGCGCTCGGGCGCGAAGATCGACTGAACCCGCCGCGCCCGGCGCGAAAGCCAAGCTCCTGCGCTACTTCAGCTGAACGACGTACAGCTTGATCTCGCTCTTGCCGATGTTCTTCGTGGTGAAGGCCGGGCTCGACTCGTTGATTCTCACCTCGCCGGTTTTGTAGACGA
>DASQGB010000117.1:0-3034 GCA_035632815.1 Burkholderiales bacterium
GCCGAGCAGCTCGTCGCGCACTGCCCCGCCGACCGCGTAAGTCTTCACTCGTGCTGCCGATCGAGCTTGGGGATCGACTCGGGCTCGCGCTCCGCGGCTTCGATCCATTCGCGCATCGCCGGCAGGGCCAGCATGGCGTCGGCATAGGCACCGCACGCGCTCGGCAGCTCCACTTCGTAGGTGCGAAAACGCAGCACGACCGGCGCATACATCGCGTCCGCGGCGCTGAACGGCCCGAACAGGAATGGCCTTTGGGCAGCGCTCCAGATCTCAAGGATGCGCTGAATCTCCATTGCGACTTCGGCCGTGCGTCCCTTGCCCGGATAGCGCTTGCGCACGTTCATGCTCATGTGATTGCGCAGGCTCGGAAATCCGGAATGCATCTCGGCCGAGATGGCGCGCGCGCGGGCGCGCTGCGCAGGATTCGACGGCCACAGCCTCGGGTTCCTTTCGGCCAGGTATTCGAGGATGGCGAGCGAATCCCAGACCGTCGTCTGCCCATCGACCAGGACCGGCACCTTGCCGGCCGGCGAGTGGCGCAGGATCTCCTCCCTCGTCCCCGCGGCGTCCAGCGGGATGCGCTTCTCGTCGAACGCGAAGTCGAAGACCTTCATCGCGATCCAGGGCCGCAGAGACCAGGACGAGTAGTTCTTGTTGCCGATGACGAGAAGCATGCTCCTTACGCTCCACCTCTGAAGCAGGAATATCCCCAAGGGGTGCACTTGAACGGCAAGTGATAGTGCTGCCGCGGGTCGGAGATGCCGAACTTGTAATGCGCCACCTCGAGGAACGGTATTTTCGGCAGCGCCACTCCTTCGGCGCGGTACCACGCGGCAACGTGAAATACCGCTTCATAGCGGCCGGCGGCGAGCTTGGTGCTGCTCTCGAGTAGTCCGCGAGGATCGGTAAAGCCCGAAACCGCGAGCCGGCCGACGGGGCCCAGCAGCTCGACCTTCATGCCGCCGGCGACGACGCCGCGCGACACGTCGACGACGTGGATCGAGACTCCCGGCATCTAGTTCAGCTTCGCGCCGGAGTCCTTCACGGGCTGCTGCCAGTCCTTCACCTGGTTTGCGACGAAGGCGGTGAACTCCTCCGGGGTCATGTCGCGCCCCTGGACGCCGAGCTCGCCGAGCCGCTGCGCGATGGTCGGGTTGGCGAGCGACTTCTTCATCGCGCCATGCAGCCGCTCGACGACGGGTCGCGGCAGCCCGGCCGGGCCTGACACGCCGAGGAAGTTCTCGGCGACGAGCTTCTTCTGGCCGAGCTCGGCGACGCTCGGCACGTCGGGCGCCATCGAGGCGCGCACCGGCGAGGTCACGGCGAGCGCGCGCAGCTTGCCGTCCTTCATGAACGGCACGTTTTGCGGCAGCGTGTCGATGGCGAGCTTGATGGTGCCGGCGAGAAGGTCGTTGTGCATCGGCGAGGAGCCCTTGTAGCCGACGTGCTCCATCTGCAGGTTCTGGTCCTTCTTCAGGGTCTCGCCGACGATGTGGCCGATCGAGCCGATGCCGCCCGAGCCGTAGTTCACGGGGTTCGGCTGCGCCTTGATCCAGCCGACGAGCTCGCGCAGCGTCGTCGCCGGGACCGACGGATGCACGACGAACACGTTGGCCACCGAGCCGATGTAGGCGACATGGGTGAAGCTCGAGACCGGGTCGTAGCGCGGCTGGTCCTGCATCGCCGGCGAGATGCTGATCGGCGCGCTGTTCGACAGCAGCAGGGTATAGCCGTCGGGTGCGGCGCGCGCGACGTCGAGCGCGCCGATGGTGCCGCCGGCACCGGGCTTGTTGTCCACCACCACCGTCTGCCCAAGCTCCGTCTGCAACGGAATCGCGATCAGGCGCGCGACGATGTCGGAGGAGCCGCCCGGCGAAAAGGTCACGACGACGCGAACCGGCTTGGTGGGCCAGGTCTGCGCCCAGGCGGTCGCGGCCGGCAGGAGAACGGCGCAAAGCAATGCACGCAGCATCATTTCAGCTTCCTCGGTAGGTGGTATAGCTCCACGGCGAGCACAGCAGCGGCACATGATAGTGCTGCGCGGCGTCCGCGACCGTGAAGCGGATGGGCACGACGTCGAAAAATCCGCCGGAGCGGAAATACGCGCCGAGATGGAACAGCAGCTCATAGGTTCCGGCGCGCAATTTCTCCCCTTCCAGCAGGGGCTGGTCGGTGCGTCCGTCGCGGTTGGTAATGGCGCTCGCCACGATCTTGCTGGAATTACCGTCAACCCAATACAGCTCGACTCGGATACCGGAACCCGGCCGGCCCTGCGCGGTGTCGAGCACGTGCGTGGTCAGCCTGCCCATTTGCGACCGATTATTTTTTCCAGGCGGCCGCGCGTGATATGCCCGATCTGCTCCAGCGCGGTCTTCAGCTCGCTCTCAGGTTCGCCGGCGAGGCGACGTGCCATCTCGAACATGACACTGTCACGGCTCTCGTGCAGCCGCAGCGCGACGATGCAGGGGAAACCGAATTTCTCGCGGTAGCTGCGGTTGAGCTCGGCCATCTTCATGAATTGAACTCTATCGAGCCGGGTGAAGCCAAGCCGCGCCTGCTCGCTGCCCGAATCCGCGGTCAGCGTCCCCTCGCTCACCTCCCGGCCCGCGAGCTCCGGATGCGCGCGCAGCAGCGCGAGCTGCTCGTCCTTGCCTGCCGTCGTCACCATCTGCATCATGCTCTTGTGGAGCGCGTCGAGCGACGCGAAGGGACGAGCGCTCCACGCGCGTTGCGCGACCCATGGCGAATGCTCGAATACGCCGCCGAGCCGCGCGACGAACTCGCTCTCCCCCAGCGCGTTCACCTCCTCGAGCCGCACGCACGCTAGTGTACACTCGGCGCATGCTCGACCCGTCGCGCATCATGCAGCGCTGCGATGCGCTGGCGCGGCATACCGAGCTCGCGGGCGGGCTCACCCGGGTGTTCCTCTCGCCCGAGCAGCGCGCCGCGGACGAGCTGGTTCTGGGCTGGATGCGCGAAGCCGGGATGCAGCCGCGGCTCGACGCGATCGGCAACGTCGTCGGCCGCTACGAAG
>DASQGB010000118.1:0-10994 GCA_035632815.1 Burkholderiales bacterium
CGGCGGCGAGCGCTTCACGCTGCAGGGCGATGGCTATGGCGGCGAAGCGCAGGGCCAGGGCCGCGAATTCGAGGGCCTCAACCTGCTCGGGCGCTGGACGCGCGACCTGGGCGAGGGCGCGCAGCTCAAGCAGCAGGCCTACTACGACCTCACCGCTCGGCGGCACAGCGGCGTTTTCAAGGAGCGGCTCAGCACCTTCGACTACGAGCTGCAACACGCGCTGAAGCCCATGGGGCGCCACCGCCTGCTGTGGGGACTGGGCGTGCGGCGCTACGAGGACGAGATCGAAAACTCGCCGGCGATCGTGTTCGCGCCGCCCGAGCGCAGCCTGTACCGCAACCGCATCTTCGTGCAGGACGAGATCGAGCTGCGCAAGAACCTCGAGCTCACGCTGGGCGCCAAGGTCGACTGGAACAGCTACACCGGATCCGAATTCCTGCCGAGCGCGCGGCTCGGCTGGCGGCTGGCGGAGGCGCACTTCGTGTGGACCGCCTTGTCGCGCACGGTGCGCGCGCCCTCGCGCGTCGACCGCGAGCTGACCAGCCCGGGTGCGCCGCCGCTGGTCCCGCCGCTGCTGGGCGGGCCGGGCTTCGTCTCCGAAGCGGCGAAGGTGCTCGAGCTCGGCTACCGCGGACAGCCGCTCGCCTCGCTGTCGTACTCGGTCACCGTCTTCCATCACGACTACGAGCATCTGCGCACGACGACGCTCACCCCGGCGGGCACCCTCGTCACCAACGAGCGCGAAGGCGATGTCCGGGGTGTCGAAGCCTGGGGCTCCTGGCGCCCGGCGCACTGGTGGCGGCTGAGCGCCGGGATCGTGCGCCTGGATCAGGATCTCGAGACGCGGCCCGGCTCGGTGGCGCCGGCCGGCGAGGGCAACGACCCCAAGGGCTGGTACAAGCTGCGCGCGGCCTTCGACCTGGGTTCGAGCTGGGACCTCGACCTCATGCTGCGTCGCTACGAGGAGCTTCCGAGTCCTGCCGTGCCGGCATATACCGCTCTGGACGCGAGGCTGGGCTGGTCCCTGTCGCGCCATGTCGAGCTGTCGCTCGTCCTGCAGAACCTCACCGACCACCGCCACGCGGAATTCGGCGCGTCGGCCAACCGCGCCGAATTCGAGCGCGCCGCGTTTTTCAAGGTCCGCTTGAGCATGTAGTGAAAAACGCTTTCTCAAAAATCGTCTTGCTTGTTTTTCTGCTGGCGCCCGCAGCGGCAGGCGCACAGGCGCTCGAGCACGAGATCAAGGCCGCGTTCGTGTTCAAGTTCCTGTCCTTCGTCGAGTGGCCGGCGCAGGCCTTTGCGCGGCCGGAAACGCCGATCGCCATCGGCGTGCTCGGCGCCGAGGAGGTCTACGACGAGCTGCAGGAGATCGTGCCCGGGCGCGTGGTGCAGGGCCGCCCGGTCACGGTGCGCCGCGTGCGCGACGGCGAATCGGTCAACGGGCTGCACGTACTGTACGTCGGCGGCGGCGGCGGGGCGGCCCTCGCCAGGCTCGGCCAGCCGCGCAGCCTTCTCACCATCACCGAGTGGGACGGCGCGCTCGACCAGGGCAGCATCATCAACTTCGTGCGCAGCGAGGGCCGCGTGCGCTTCGAGGTGGCGCTCGACACGGCCGAGCGCCGCGGGCTGCACATCAGCTCGCGCATGCTCGCGGTGGCGCAGAACGTGCGCTCGCCCAAGCCGCTGTGAGCCTGCTGCGCGCGTTCCGCGGCTCGATCCGCCGCAAGACCATGGCGGTGGTCCTCGCCACCACGGTGGTTGCGCTGCTGGTGAACGCGGCGGCCATGCTGTTCTACGAGGTGAGGGCGCTGCGCCAATCGCATATCGCCGACCTGCGCACGCAGGCCGAGATCCTTGGCCGCGCCAGCGCGCCGGCGATCGCCTTCAAGGACGCCAGGGAGGCGGCGAAGGACCTGTCGATGCTGCGCGCGCGGCCCGACATCGAGCAGGCGGCGATCTACAGCGCCGACGGCGCCCTCTTCGCCACGTACGAACGCGCGGGAACGGCGGGCGGCGTGCCGCCGCGCGCCGGCAAGCCCGGCCATCGCGTAGCGGCCGACGAAGTGACGATGTTCCACCCGGTGGTGGAGGACCGCGAGACCGTCGGCACGGTCTACCTGCGCGCGCGCTCGGGCTTCGCCGAGCGCCTGGTCGGCTATCTGGGGATCGTCGGCGGCGTGACGGCGGTGGCGCTTGCCGTGGCCTGGCTGCTGTCGATCTGGCTGCAGCGCACGATCACCAACCCGATCCAGGCGGTGGCGGCCGCGGCGCGCAGCGTGTTCGAGCGGCGCGATTTCTCGGTGCGCGCCGAGAAGATGACCGAGGACGAGATCGGCACGCTCGCCGACGCGCTCAACCGCATGCTCGCCGACCTCGAGCGCGAGATCGCCGAGCGGCGCGACGCCGAGGTGGCCCTCAAGGTCGCCGACCGGCGCAAGGACGAATTCCTGGCGACGCTCGCGCACGAGCTGCGCAACCCGCTTGCGCCGATCCGCAACGCGCTCTACATCATGCAGACGGTGAAGGACAGCCCGGCGGCGAGCGCCGAGGCGCGCGCCATCATCGAGCGCCAGCTGCAGCAGATGGTGCGCCTGGTAGACGATCTGCTCGACGTGTCGCGCATCACCACCGGCAAGCTCGCGCTGCGCCGCGAGCGCGTCGACCTGCGCGCCGTGGCGCGCAGCGCGCTCGAGGCGATCGATCCGCTGATCAGGACGCGCGGCCACCATCTCAGCGTCGAGCTGCCGCAGGAGGGCGTGTACGTCAGCGCCGACCCGACGCGCCTCGCGCAGGTGTTCCTCAACCTGCTCAACAACGCGGTCAAGTTCACCGACCCGGGCGGGCGCATCGATTTCCGCGTCAGCGTGGAGGGCGGCGAGATGGTGGCGCGCGTGCGCGACAGCGGCGTCGGCATCGCGCCCGGCATGCTCGAGGAGATCTTCGAGATGTTCGCGCAAGCCGACCGGTCCCTCGAGCGCAGCACCATGGGCCTCGGCGTGGGGCTCTCGCTCACCCGCCGCCTGGTGGAGCTGCACGGCGGCAGCATCGAGGCGAAAAGCCCCGGCCTCGGCGGCGGCGCGGAGTTCATCGTGCGGATTCCGGTCTTGACCGCTGAAAAGCTGACTTCCATCAGGGAAGAGCTGGCAGCCGTCCAAGGCGGCGACAGCGGCCACCGCATCCTGCTTGCCGACGACAACGTCGATTTCGCCGACAGCCTCGCCTCGGTGCTGCGCCGCCTGGGCAACGAGGTGCGCGTCGAGCACGACGGCCCCGCGGCGCTCGCCGCGGCCGAGGAGTTCCGCCCGGACATTGCCTTCCTCGACATCGGCCTTCCCAAGCTGAACGGCTTCGACCTGGCGCGCGGCCTGCGCGGCCACCCGGTCACCCGCGGCACCATCCTGATCGCGGTCACCGGCTGGGGCCAGCCGAACGACCGCGTGCTCGCCAAGGAGGCAGGCTTCGACGACTACATGGTGAAGCCGGTGGAGATCTCGCGCATCCAGTCGGTCCTGCGCGGCGCCTAGAAAAATCGGGGTCAGAGCCCGATTTTTCTCAGTGGTCTTCGAGGCGGGGGATGTTGTCCTCGGCGGGACCGCCGGTGTCCGGGTCGATCCACTCGGAGATGCCGAGCTCGGACTCGGCCTGCTGCAGGGTCTCGGGCGGCTCGAACTCGCTCTCGCCGCCGGAGAGCATGTCGGCCTCGGCCTCGGCGAGCGTGGCAAAGGGGCCGTAGGTCTCGCGCTTTTCCTTCGACTCCCAGTAGAAGCCGTCGGGCCGCTCGACCACGCGGTCGGACAGGGATTCGTCTTTCGGGGCGGTTCGCTTCACCTTGCGCACCATGATTCCATCTTACCTCACGTATTGTCGTCCCGGTCAATCCTCGGTGCCGACAGCGCCTCGGCGGCGAGGAGCTGGCGGATGTCGCGCCGACCCTGCTCGGTGAGGGCGATGAGCTGGGCGACGTCGTGGCGATGCGGCGCGCTCTCCTGGATCTGGCGCTCGTCATATTCCCTGAAGCGCCGCACTATGCGCTCTGCGTTGTCCCGATCGTATCCCAGCGCCTGAAGGGCGCGGGCGGCCGCCTCGAGCGCCGAGCCGAACACCTCGCGCACCGCCGGAATTCCCAGCTCGGCATATTCGTAGGCGTCGGTCCGGCTGCGCGCCCGCACGATGATCGCCAGGCCCGGGAACCGCTCGCGCACGCGCTTGGCGGTGCGTAGCGCCGCGGCCGGGTCGTCTACCGCGATGAGCAGCAGCTTGGCGCTCTCCGCGCCGGCGAGCTCGAGCAGGTCGAGGCGCGTCGCGTCGCCGTAATAGGCCTTGTAGCCGAAGCGGCGCACGGTCTCGATCTGGGCGGGGTCGTGGTCGATGACGGTTACGCCGATCCTCAGGCCGCGCAGCACGCGCACCACCACCTGGCCGAAGCGGCCGAATCCGGCGACGATCACCGGATTCGACTCGCGGATCGCGTCGGGCGCGCGCTCGGCCGGCCGGTCGAGCCGCCGCGCGAGAAAGCGCTCGTGCGCCATGACGAGAAACGGCGTCGTCAGCATCGAGACCGCAACGGCGGCGTTCAGGAGCTGAAAGGTCGCGCCGGGCAGCAGAGCTCCCGCTGCGCCGAACAGCACGAAGGCGAATTCGCCGGCCTGCGACAGCGCCACGGCGAACAGCGCCGCATCTCCCGGACCGCAATAGAACGGCCGCGCCACCGCATACAGAATCGCGATCTTGAGCGCCACGATGCCCAGCGCAAGCCCCAGCACGAGATGCGGAGCGCGCAGGAAGAGGCCCACGTCGACCGACATGCCCACCGCGATGAAGAAAAGCCCGAGCAGCAGGCCCTTGAACGGATCGATGTCGAGCTCGAGCTCGTGCCGGTACTCGCTGTCGGCGAGCATCACGCCGGCGAGGAAGGCGCCGAGCGCCATCGACAGGCCGACCGCCTGCGCCAGCGTCGCCGCGCCCAGGACCAGCAGCAGCGAGAAGCCGACGAACACTTCGCGCAGCCGCGCCTCGGCGACGTAGCGCAGCAGCGGGCGCACCAGCACGCGCCCGGCGAGGATCAGCGCCACGATGAAGCCGGCGGCTTTCGCCGCGTCCAGCCAGTTGAGCTCGTCGGCCTCGCCGCCGAGCATGCCGAGCGCCAGCAGCAGCGGGATCACCGCCAGGTCCTGGAACAGCAGCACCGAGAACGACGCCTGCCCGCCCGGCGTCGGCAGCAGGTTCTTCTCGGTGAGCGTGGCGAGGCCGATCGCGGTCGACGACATCGCGAACCCCATGCCGGCGATCAGGCCCACCTTGAGCGGCTGCCCCAACGCGAGCGCCAGCGCGGCGACCGCCGCGATCGTAATCGCCACCTGCGCGCCGCCGAGCGCGAAAATCGGCCGCCGCAGCTCCCAGACGCGCTGCGGGTTGAGCTCGAGGCCGACCAGGAACAGCAGCAGCACCACGCCGATCTCGGCGAAGTGCAGCACCGTCTGGGCATCGGTGATGAGGCGCAAGCCCCAGGGACCGATGGCTACGCCGGCGACGAGATAGCCGAGCACCGAGCCCAGGCCCAGGCGCTTGAAGAGCGGCACCGCGATCACTCCCGCGGCGAGGTAGAGCAGCGCCTGCTGCAAAAAGCCCTGAGGTTCCATGAGTAGAATATTCGCATGGAAGCGAAACCCGTAGACGTGCAGCAGTTCAAGCTGGGCATGCGCACCTTGTCGGGCGCGGTGAACCTGATCACCAGCGTGCACGGCGGGCACCGCTACGGCATGACCGCGACCGCGGTGTGCTCGGCGAGCGCCGAGCCGCCGACGGTCCTCGCGTGCATCAACAAGCTCGCCACCACGCACGGCGCGGTGGCGAAGAGCAAGGTGTTCTGCGTCAACGTGCTGCGCGCCGAGAGCTGGGAGCTGTCGAGCAGCTTCAGCGGCGGGCAAAGCGGCGACGCGCGCTTCAAGTCCGGCAACTGGACGCGCCTCGCCACCGGCGCGCCGGTGCTGATCGACGCGCTGGTTTCGTTCGACTGCCGCGTGGTGAAGAAGATGGCGCACGGCAGCCACACGGTGTTCCTCGGCCAGGTCGAGCAGATCCTCATCGGCCAGAAGGGCAAGCCGCTGCTCTACTCCGACGGGCAGTACGCGAAGCTCGCCTCGCTCACCCTCGGCGAGCCGCTCCCCGAAGGGCTGGACTACTGGGGATTCTGAAGCTCGATCCGCGCATCCGGGTGGTCGTGGCGGCGAACTTCGTCGCGGTGGCCGCGCGCATGAGCCTGGTCACCTTCCTCGGCATCTACTTCGTGCGCGAGGCGGGCATCGACCTCGGCACGGTCGGCGTCGCCTTCCTGTGCGAGAGCGTGCTGCGCGGCCTCGCCGCGCCGATGTTCGGCGCGGCTTCGGACCGCATCGGCCGGCGCGCGCTGCTGATCGGCGCGGCGCTGAGCACCGCCGCGATCCTGCCCTGCTTCCTGCTGGTGAGCGGGCCGCTGTCGCTTTTCGCCTGGAGCATCGCGCTCGGCGTGACCGGCGCGGTGAACATGCCCGTGGCGAGCGCGCTGCTCATCGACCTCGCGCCGCCCGAGCGGCGCCAGTCGGTGCTGGCGCTCAACTACACCGCCATGAGCGTCGCCTACACGCTCGGCGTGATGCCCGCCGGCTATGTCGCCGAGCGCAGCTACTTGCTTCTGGCCATTCTCAGTGCGGTGGGCTACGTCCTCGTCGCCGCCCTCTATACGCTGGCGTTGCGCGCGCCGCCCCGGCCCGACCGGGAGCGCAGCGAAAGCGGCATCATGACGGACACGGTGTCGGCTTTCCGCGATGCGGCCTTCAGGCGCTTTACGCTGCTCGCCTTCGTGTTTCCGCTGTCGATGGGGCTGGTGGTGACCGCCTCGCCGATCTTCGCCTCCGACCTCGGCCTGGGCGAGGGCTACATCGGCCTGGTGCTGGGCGGCAACAGCATCATCGTCGCGCTGCTCGCGCTGCCGGTGGCGACGCGCATCGAGCCGATGGGCCCGTACCGCCTGCTCGGCCCGGCTGCGCTCCTGGTTTCTTTCGCGTTCGTGTCTTACGCCCTGATTCCCGCCGCCGCCGCGGCGTACCTCATCGGCACCATCGTGTTCAGCTTCGGCGAGCTTATCTTCAGCTCGGCGGTGCCGGCGGCGGTCGCCAGCCTGGCGCCGCCCGGACGTCGCGGCGCCTACCAGGGCGGCTGGGCGCTGGTCTCCTCGCTGTCGATGGGCAGCGCGCTCGTCCTGAGCAGCGCATTGCGCGGGCTCGGCGGCTGGCAGGGGGCTTGGCTCATCTATGCCGGGCTGGTCCTGTGCGCGGCCGCCGCCTTGTACGGCCTGCGGGAGCGTTTTCTGCGGACGCGGTAGACTGCTCTTGCATGACATAACTAACGACCAATAAAAAGGAGACCTGCATGATCGCCACACTTCGCCGTGCAATCGCTGCCTTGCTGATCGTCTGCCTGAGCGGCATCGGGATGCCCATGCCCGCGCAAGCCGGGATGCTCGCCACGCCCGCGGGGTCCGCAGACCGCGACCGCATTGCCAGCCTGGTCGACCGCGCCGATGTGCGCTCGCAGCTCGAGGCCTACGGCGTGAATCCGGCCGACGTGAAAGCCCGCGTCGCGGCGCTCACCGACGCGGAAGCGGCGGACCTGGCACGCAATATCGACACGGCGCCGGCCGGCGGCATTCTCGGCCTGATCCTCCTCGTGTTCCTGGTGCTGCTGATCACCGACATCCTGGGGCTGACGAAGATCTTCCCGTTCACCAGGTCGGTCCGCTAGACAGCGATTCGAGACCCAAAAGCATCGGGGCTGTCCGTCGCCGGACAGCCCCGATGGTTGATGCTTTTTCCGTCTACCGGAAGCGACGCTCAGTCGTCATCGTCGTCGTCGTCATCCAGGTTGTGATGCTTGCGGTCGCCGTGCTTGCCGTCGCCCTGAGTGTTGACGAACGTGAAGCCCTGTCTACGGGCGATCTGGCTCCAGCTCATGTGCTTGGCACGCATCGCCAGGATGCCCGTATTGCCGACCAGCGCTTCCTTGACCTGGGTCGGCTTAGCCACGGTCATGGTCTTGTCCATTTCCATCAGCTTAGCGTGCATGAACCACAGGACGGTCTTGACCTGTTTGTACTTCATCGCCTTGGTGGGCGAGTTGAAGCTCACCTCTTCCCCGGGTATGGCGGGTATGGCGAGGATGGCGGGTTGGGCGAGGATGGCGGGTTGGGGGGGGATGGCGGCCACGGGCACGCATCCGGTCGGCCGTGGCGTTACCGGGCAAGTCACGCCGGGCGTGCCTTCCACGGCGGGCTTGGCTTCCACGGCGGCCTTGGCTTCTACGGCGTCCCTGCCTGGCGTGCCTGGCGTGCCTGGGAAGCTCAGCGTGATCAACGTGTCGTTGTGCAGCCCTTTGACCAGCGACGTAGCGTTGTTGACGGAGCCGACTAGCGCGGCGTAACCCGCAATCAACTGCGCCTCTAAAGCGGCTTCCGCCGCCTTCTTCTTGTTGTGCGCGTCGCGTTCGTGGCGCTTGTCGTTGCCGCGGTCGTGGCGGTCGTTGTCCGCAAGCGCGTGCAACGGCAGACCAAGCACCGCACCCGCTATGAGAATCGAAAGGACTCTGTTGCTCATGGTCGCTCCCCTTTGTTAGAAGTGACAGGGTGGATGCTAGGCCGCCGCCGCAGGGGGCCAAGCGGCATAAGTCACACCCCGGGCCTTTTGTTAGGAACGATGAGAACTATCTGGCGGAGAGAGACTCGAGAAAAGTCACCAGGTCGTCGATTTCCCGCTCGGAAAGGTTGAGCGGCCTGAGGAGCTTTTCGCCGTCGGCGTGGAGGCGCTCTTCGTTGATCTCGGAGTAGTTCCTCACCACGTCGCGCAGCGTCGCGAAGCTGCCGTTGTGCATGTACGGCGCGGTGCGCGCCGCGTTGCGCAGCCCCGGTACTCGGAACTCGCCGAAGTTGCGGTGCTGCGCGGCGACGTGGCGCGTGCCGGTGGCGCTCGCGCGCGCCGCATCGTCGTTGAAGCGGCCGAGCAGGTTATGCGGGCTCGCCTTCAGCTTCCTGATCCCTTCATGGCGCCCGGAATCGACGCGCCCGCGCGCGGCGAAGAACGGCACGCCGATGTCGGCGAACTCGCCGTTGGTGAACTGCGGCCCGAAATGGCAGACGCTGCAGTTGCCATTGCCGGCGAAGATCTGCAAGCCGCGCTGCGCCGCGGCCGGGTAATTCGCCATGGCAGACTGGTCCCCGCGCGCGAGCGCATCGCGGAAGTCGTCGAACGGCGTGCGGGCGCTGACGAGCGTCTCCTGGAACGCGGCGAGGGCTTTTCCGACATCCACCAGGACCTCGTCGTCGTCCGCGGGAGGGAACCGTCCGAAGGCCCTTTCGTAGGCGCCCGGAAAAATCTTTCTCACCACGTTCGCGACGTGGGAAGGCGTGCCGCGCATTTCCCGCTGCTCGAGCAGCGGCCGGATGCTCTGCGACCACAGGCTGTCGTGGCCGCCGTCCCAGCCGTACCAGCGGGAGAAGGCGACGTCGAAGAGGCTAGGGGTGTTGCGGTCGACCTCCTCCAGGCCGAAGGCGCGGGCGCGGCCGTCCTGGAAGGCGCGAAACGGTGCGTGGCAGGTGGCGCACAGAACCGAGCCGCTGCCCGAGAGCCGCGGCTCGAAGAACAGGCGCTCGCCGAGCTCGATCGCCTCGCGCTTGCCGGAGACGCGGTTGCTCGGATCGCGCCGCGCCGGGGGCGGCCAGGGGCCGTGGCTGAGGATCCTCGCCTTCTCTTCGTCCGAGAACCGGACCGCTTCGGAGAGCACGAGCGGGTAGGCAATGCGCTCGCCGTCGACGACGAAGACGAGCTCCCATTTCCCCGGCATGTGGAGCATCAGCCCCTCGACGCGCCAGCGCCCGGGCGCCACGGACTTCACCTCCGCGACGTAGTTCATGCCGTGGCGATGCTCCGGCATGTGCGCGTCGACCTGCAGGGTCTTGGGCGGCGCGCCCCCGGCTTTGTCGCAGGCGGCAACCTCGAGCGAGAAGTGCTTGGCTACCTGTATTTCAGAAACCTGAAAAACCAATGCATGCTTCGGCGACTCGAGCGCAGTGCCCTGCAGCGCGGGCATGCAGGCCCACGCCGGCGCGGCCAGGCTCAGTCCTGCCGCAGCAAGGAGCCGAAGACCGCTTCGCCGTTTTTCCATGCGATCCGCTCCGCCACGTCGCGCGGCAGGTCGGCGAGCCAGGCGCGCGACCAGGCGGCGTGCTCGCCGACGTAGTGCCAGCGCTCGGGCGTGTAGGTGTCGGTGCCGACCATGAAGCGCTCGGGGAATTCGAGGAACGTGGCGCGCCAGGCCGGATCGACCTTGCCGCCCGAGCCGTGATCGGTGCGGAAGGCGAGGTCGCACCACAGGTTGCGGTGCTTGCGCAGCATCTCGGCGACGCGCTCGGGACGCTCGAAGCCGGCGTGCGCCCACAGGATGCGCGCCTGCGGCCATTGCCGGAACAGCCGCTCGATCGCGTCGGCGTCCGAATGCGCGTGCAGGAAGAGCCGGTGCTTGCGCGCGAGCTCGACCATGCGCCGCGGCACCGGCAGGTCGGCGTCGGCGCCATACAGGTGGAACTCGCCGATGGCGGCGTACCGGTACCGTGAAAGTCTTTGCTCCAGGTAGGCGATGACCGACTCGTCCCGGAACCATGTCCCCACATCGGAGCGGCTGCGGTAGGGCCGCAGCTCCGGAATGATGAGCTCGGGTGCCGCCGCGTACAGCCTTTGCTGCCCGTCGTCGCCGGCGCTCGAGACGAGCGCGCGCTTCACTCCCGCCTTGCGCAGGATCGCGATCACGTCCTGCACCGGCACCACGTCCCAGGCGTCGTGGCTGTAGTGCATGTGCGCATCGAAGATGGGGAGGTCTTGGGCTTTTGCAGTTCCGAGAAAAGCCCACAGAAAGAACAAAAGAAGCGCGCGCATGCAGCGTGTATATTCCCATAAAAGAATGCAGGTCTC
>DASQGB010000119.1:0-1723 GCA_035632815.1 Burkholderiales bacterium
GCCGAAGTCGTCGCGGAAGCGACCCACGATTTGTATTCCGACGGGTAAGCCTTCCTGCGTGAAGCCGGCCGGGACCGAAATCGCCGGGTGGCTGGTGATGGTGATGTAGTAGCAGCTTTTCATCCAGTCGAGGTAGTTCCCCATCTTCACGCCGGCCACCTCGCGCGGCCATTCGGTCTCCACCGGATAGGGCGGCAGCTGGTTCACCGGGCAGACGAGAAATTCATACTTCTCCAGAAAACTTCTCATCCGGTGAAAAAGCTCGGTCCGCAGCGCCTCGGCGCGCGCGACGTCTTCGGCGCTGCGCCTGCGACCTTCTTCGACATTCCAGACGACGGTGTCCTTGAGCTTGTCGCGGTGCTCCTTGAGCAGCGGCCCGACCTTGTGGAAAAAACCGACCGCGCGCAGCGTCTCGAAGGACTCGGTGGCGCCCGAGAAGTCGGGCTGCGCTTCTTCGACGATGCATCCCAAAGAGGAAAAAACTTTTCTTTGAGATTCCAGGACCGCGGTGACGCGCGGGTCCATCGGCAGACCGCCGAGGTCGCGGCTCCAGGCGATGCGTGTCTTCTTGAAATCTCTTCTCAGGGGTTTCAGAAATATGGAACCTGATTCTGCGATGGTGGCCGGCGACCGCGGATCGGGGCCGGCCATGCCGGCGAGCAGGAACGCGCAATCGCTCACCGTACGCGCCAGCGGACCGAGGACGGAAAGCGTGTTCCAGGCATTCGACTCCGGCCACGCCGACACGCGGCAGGGCGTGGGACGGAAACCGACGACGTTGCAGTAGTTGCCCGGATTTCGCAGGCTCGCTGCCAGATCGCCGCCATCGGCGAACGGCAGCATGCCGCAGGCCACCGCCACCGCCGCGCCGCCGGAGGATCCGCCGCAGGTCTTCGACAGGTCGTAGGGATTGCGCGTCGCGCCGAACACCTTGTTGAAGGTCTGGCTGCCGGCGCCGAATTCCGGCGTATTGGTCTTGCCCAGGGTGATCACACCCGCCGCGCCGAGGCGCTCGACGATCGCATGATCTTGCGTCGGAATATTCTTCTCGAAAACCAGCGAGCCGAAAGTCGTGCGGATGCCCTTGGTCGGCGCCAGGTCCTTGTAGGCGATCGGCAGGCCGGCGAACAGCGTCGAGCGGTCGATTGCCTTCGCTTTCTTCAACGCCAGCTCGGGCACGAAGGTGACGATCGCGTTGACCTTCGGGTTGACGCGCTCGATCTGCGCGATGAACGCCTTGACCACCTCGGTCGCCGAGACCTTGCGCGCGCGCAGCATCTGCGCGAGCTTGCGGGCAGGCGTGAAACAGAGCTCCATCACACTTGAGACAAATGCATCACATCAAGACGATGTCGAATTGTTCCTGGGTGTAGCTCGACTCGACCTGCACCGAGATCGGCTTGCCGATGAAGTCCGACAGCATGGCGACCGACGCGGATTCCTCCTCCAGCAGCAGATCGATCACCGGCTGCGCGGCGAGGACGCGGAACTCGCGTGCCTTGAAGGCGCGCGCCTCGCGCAGGATCTCGCGCAGGATCTCGTAGCACACCGTGTGCGCGGTTTTCACCTCGCCGCGCCCGGCGCAGGTCGGGCAGGGCTCGCACAGCACGTGGGCGAGCGACTCGCGCGTGCGCTTGCGCGTCATCTCGACCAGACCCAGCGCGGTGAAGCCGTTCAGGGTGATGCGCGTGCGGTCGCGCGCCAGCGCGCGCTTGAGCTCCTC
>DASQGB010000120.1:0-5920 GCA_035632815.1 Burkholderiales bacterium
CACGTCGACGGTGGCGCCGAACACGCAGCGCCCCTCGGCGTCGAGCAGCTTCGGGTCGATCACCTGCGCGTTGCCGAGCTTCGCCTCGATGTCGGCGATGCGCGCCTCGATGAACCCCTGGCGCTCGCGCGCGGCGTCGTATTCGGCGTTCTCGGACAGGTCGCCGTGCGAGCGCGCCTCGGCGATCGCCGCCGACACCGCCGGGCGCTCGACCGACTTCAGCCGCTGCAGCTCATCGCGCAGCAGCTCGGCGCCGCGTCTGGTCATCGGGGTTTTCATGTCACTGCCGGCTCCGCCTCGGTACGGCGCAGCTTCGCATGCAATTCCTGCAGCCGGTAGGGCTCGAGCTGCGCAAGATGTTTCATGCCGGCGCACGCGGCCTTGGCGCCGGCCACCGTGGTGTAGTAGGTCACGCGCCGCGCCAGCGCGGTGGTGCGGATCGAGCGCGAGTCGGAAGCGGCGGTGCGCGTCGCCTCGGCCGTGTTGATGATCAGGTTGACCTCGCCGTTCTTGATCATGTCGACGATGTGCGGCCGCCCTTCGGCGACCTTGTTCACCTGCGCCAGCGGGATGCCGTGCGACTTCAGCACCCCGGCGGTGCCGCGCGTGGCGAGCAGCGCGAAGCCCATCTCGACCAGATCGCGCGCCACCTGCACCGCGGCGAGCTTGTCGCCGTCGCGCACGCTGATGAACGCCTTGCCGCCCTGCGGCAGACGCACGCCCGCGGCGAGCTGCGACTTCACGAACGCCTCGCCGAAGGTCTCGCCGATGCCCATCACCTCGCCGGTCGATTTCATCTCCGGCCCGAGGATGGTATCGACGCCGGGGAAGCGCGCGAACGGAAACACCGCCTCCTTGACCGAGAAATACCAGGGCGTCACCTCCTCCACGCCCTGCTCCTTGAGCGAGCGCCCGGCCATGCAGCGCGCCGCGATCATGGCGAGCGGCAGCGCGGTGGCCTTGGACACGAAGGGCACGGTGCGCGAGGCGCGCGGATTGACCTCGAGGACGTACACCGTGTCGCGCTGGATCGCGTACTGCACGTTCATCAGGCCGACCACCTTGAGCGCCCTCGCCATCAGCGCGGTCTGGCGCCGCAGCTCGCGCTCGACGTGGCTGGCGAGCGAATGCGGCGGCAGGCAGCAGGCCGAGTCGCCCGAGTGCACACCCGCCTGCTCGACGTGCTCCATGATGCCGCCGATCATCACCTCGCTTCCGTCGGCGACGCAGTCGACGTCGATCTCGATCGCGTCCGAGAGGTAGCGGTCGATGAGCACCGGCGAATCGTTGGAGACGCGCACCGCGTTCTCCATGTATTGAAGAAGATTCGTCTTGTCATGGACGATCTCCATGGCGCGGCCGCCGAGCACGTAGCTCGGCCGCACCACCACCGGGTAGCCGATCTCCTCGGCGAGCTTGACCGCCTCGGCCGGGGAGCGGGCGGTGCGGTTGGACGGCTGGCGCAGCTTCAGCTTGTGCAGCAGCTTCTGGAAGCGCTCGCGGTCCTCGGCGATGTCGATCGAGTCGGCGCTGGTGCCGATGATCGGCACGCCGGCCGCGGCGAGCTCGCGCGCAAGCTTGAGCGGGGTCTGGCCGCCGTACTGCACGATCACGCCCCAGGGCTTTTCGACGTGGACGATCTCGAGGACGTCTTCCAGCGTGACCGGCTCGAAGTACAGACGGTCCGAGGTGTCGTAGTCGGTCGACACCGTCTCGGGGTTGCAGTTGACCATGATGGTCTCGAAGCCGTCGTCGCGCAGCGCGAACGCGGCGTGCACACAGCAGTAGTCGAACTCGATGCCCTGGCCGATGCGGTTCGGCCCGCCGCCGAGCACCATGATCTTCTTCTTCGAGGTCGGCGCGGCTTCGCACTCCTCCTCGTAGGTGGAGTACATATAGGCGGTCTTGCTGGCGAACTCCGCGGCGCAGGTGTCGACGCGCTTGTAGACCGGACGGATGCCCAGGCTTTGCCTTTTCTCTCTCACTTCTTTCTCATTGGTGTTGAAGAGATAGGCCAGGCGCCGATCCGAGAAGCCTTTTCGCTTCAGCTCCCAAAGCTGTTCCTTGTCGATGTCCGAGAGCTTCTGGTCGTCGAGCTTCATCTCCAGCTCGACGATCTGCTGGATCTGGTCAAGGAACCACGGATCGATGTGCGTCAGGCGGTGCACCTCGTCGAGCGTGAAGCCGTTCTCGAAGGCGTCGCCGACGTACCAGATGCGCTCGGGACCCGGCTCGCCCAGCTCCTTCTCCAGCGTCTCGCGGTCGCGCGTGCGCTGGTTCAGGCCGTCGACGCCGATCTCGAGGCCGCGCAGCGCCTTCTGAAACGATTCCTGGAACGTGCGGCCGATCGCCATCACCTCGCCGACCGACTTCATCTGGGTGGTCAGGCGGTCGTTGGCCAGCGGGAACTTCTCGAAGGCGAAGCGCGGCACCTTGGTGACCACGTAGTCGATGGTCGGCTCGAACGAGGCGGGCGTCGCGCCGCCGGTGACCTCGTTGGCGATCTCGTCGAGCGTGAAGCCGACGGCGAGCTTGGCCGCCACCTTGGCGATGGGAAAGCCGGTCGCCTTGGAGGCGAGCGCGCTCGAGCGCGACACGCGCGGGTTCATCTCGATCACCACCATCGTGCCGTCGGCGGGATTGATGGCGAACTGCACGTTCGAGCCGCCGGTGTCGACCCCGATCTCGCGCAGCACCCGGATCGAGGCGTCGCGCATGATCTGGTATTCCTTGTCGGTGAGCGTCTGCGAGGGCGCCACCGTGATCGAGTCGCCCGTGTGCACCCCCATCGGGTCGAGGTTCTCGATCGAGCAGACGATGATGCAGTTGTCCTTGCGGTCGCGCACCACCTCCATCTCGAACTCTTTCCAGCCGATCACCGACTCCTCGATCAGCAGCTCGCGCGTCGGCGACGCGTCGAGGCCGCGCTCGCAGATGGCGACGAACTCCTCGCGGTTGTACGCGATGCCGCCGCCGGTCCCGCCGAGGGTGAAGGACGGCCGGATCACCACCGGGAAGCCGATGCCCGCCTGCACCTGCAGCGCCTCCTCCATCGAGTGCGCGAGCGACGAGCGCGGGCAGGCGAGGCCGATCTTGTGCATGGCGTTCTTGAACTTCTCGCGGTCCTCGGCCTTGTCGATCGCTTCGCGCGAGGCGCCGATCATCTCGACGCCGTATTTCTCCAGCACCCCCTCGCGCGCGAGATCCAGGGCGCAATTGAGCGCGGTCTGCCCGCCCATCGTCGGCAGCAGCGCGTCCGGGCGCTCCTTCTCGATGATCCGCGCCACCACCTGCCAGGTGATCGGCTCGATGTAGGTGGCGTCGGCCATCTCCGGGTCGGTCATGATGGTCGCCGGGTTGGAGTTCACCAGCACCACGCGGTAGCCCTCGGCGCGCAGCGCCTTGCAGGCCTGCGCGCCCGAGTAGTCGAACTCGCAGGCCTGGCCGATGACGATCGGCCCGGCGCCGATGATCAGGATGCTCTTCAGGTCAGTCCGCTTTGGCATCGCTCATCATCTTTGCGAAGCGGTCGAACAAGTAGCCAATGTCGCGCGGGCCAGGACTCGCTTCTGGATGTCCTTGAAAACAAAAGGCAGGCCTGTCAGTCCGCGCCACTCCCTGGAGGGAACCGTCGAAGAGAGAGACATGAGTCGTTTTCAAGGTATGGGGAACAGTCGCGGGGTCCACCGCGAACCCGTGGTTCTGGCTGGTGATCACCACCTGCCCGGTATCGAGGTCCTTCACGGGATGGTTGGCGCCGTGGTGGCCGAACTTCATCTTCATGGTCTTCGCGCCCGAGGCGAGGCCCATCAGCTGGTGGCCGAGGCAGATGCCGAACACCGGGATGCGCGTCGCGTCCATGATCTCGCCGATCGCCTCGATCGCGTACTCGCAGGGCTCGGGATCGCCCGGGCCGTTGGAGAGGAACACGCCGTCGGGCTTCATTCTGAGAATTTCTTTAGCCGAAGATTGGGCGGGGACGACCGTGATGCGCGCGCCGCGCTCGGCGAGCATGCGCAGGATATTGCGCTTGATGCCGTAATCGCAGGCCACGACGTGGAAGCGCGGGCTGTCCATCCTGCGATAGCCCTTGCCGAGCGCCCACGGCCCTTCGGTCCATTCGTAGGCCTTGCCGGTGCTCACCACCTTGGCGAGATCCATGCCGGCCAGGCCGGGAAAGCCTTTGGCCTTCTCCAAAGCAGCATCGGCGTCGATTTCGCCCGCCATCAGGCAGCCGTTCTGCGCGCCCTTCTCGCGCAACAGGCGCGTCAGCTTGCGGGTGTCGATGTCCGCGATGCCTACGACCTTGTTGTCTTGAAGGTAATCCGCCAGGCTGCGCTGGGCTCTCCAGCTGGAATGCAAGCGCGGCACGTCCCGCACGATCAAGCCTTCGGCATAGACGCGCGGCGATTCCTGGTCCTCGTCGTTGGCGCCGGTGTTGCCGATGTGCGGGTAGGTCAGCGTGACGATCTGGCGGCAGTACGACGGGTCGGTGAGGATCTCCTGGTAGCCCGTCATGGCGGTGTTGAACACCACCTCGCCGACCGAGACGCCGGCGGCGCCGATGGAGCGGCCGTGGAACAGGGTCCCGTCGGCGAGCGCGAGGATGGCGGCTTCTAGGCTAGGCATTTAGAGAGATATAAGTTGTAGAGCGCGCACATACAGAAAAGCGGGAAAGGCACGCGCCCCTCCCGCTTCATTGAAGTCGGAATTATACGCCTGCGGCTACCTCAGGCCAAGCACGTCGCTCATGTCGTAGAGCCCGGCGGGTCGAGCGCGCAGCCACTTTGCCGCGCGCAGCGCCCCGGCGGCGTAGGTGGCGCGGCTTTGCGAGCGCACGGTGACTTCCACGCGCTCGCCCACGCCGGCGAAGATCACCGTGTGCTCGCCGACGATGTCGCCGCCGCGGACGGAATGGAAGCCGATCTCTCTGCCGGGCCGCTCGCCGGTGTCGCCCACACGCCCGAACCTCGATTCCTTCCCGAGATCGCGTCCCAACGCCCCGGCGATGATTCGCCCGAGCTCGAGCGCGGTGCCCGACGGCGCGTCGACTTTATGCCGATGGTGCGCCTCGATGATCTCCACGTCATAGGCGTCGCCGAGGATCTTCGCCGCGGTCTCGGCGAGCTTGTACGTCGCGTTGACCCCGACCGCGAAGTTCGCCGCCATCACGATCGGAGCCTGCTTTGCCGCTTCGATGATGACGTTCCTCTGGATCTCGGAAAACCCGGTCGTACCGAGCACCATTGCTTTCGCGTGCTTCACATGCGCGAGCGCACCTTCCGGCCGCGTGAAGTCGATCACCACGTCGGCGGCGGCAATGGCGGCGGCGGCATCGGACCCGACCTGGATGCTGCCGATCTGCTGTCCGACGGCGGGGCTGCGGGGGACGTCGAATGCAGCCGCCAGCGTCAGGCTGCGGTCGGCGAGCACTGCGTCGATGAGCGCGCGCCCCATGCGGCCGCCGGCGCCGGCGACGGCGACTTTCACCGGCCGGCTCCGCTCGCGCCGACGATGTCGCCGTCGAGCCGCGCGAGCTTGCCATCCTCGAAGAAAATCGCCAGCTTGCGCTGCTCGCGCTTGCCGGCCGAGGTCTCGCGCCAGTAGACGTAGTCCCAGCGGTCGGCATGGAAGATGTCGGTGAGCAGCGGCGTGCCCAGGACCAAGCGCACCTGGTCCCTGGTCATGCCGGGCTTGAGCTGCGACACCATCTGCTGCGATACGTAGTTGCCCTGCTGGATCTCGATCTTGTACGGCGTCACGCCCGGGATGCGCGGCACGTAGCCGCAAGCCGAGAGAAAAGCGAGCAGCGCGACGAAGGCGAATCGACCCATGGGCCTATAATGATAGTCGATGGGCACCGTGCAAAGCTTGAAGGACAGCGGTCTCAAGGCGACGCTTCCGCGGCGCAAGATCCTCG
>DASQGB010000121.1:0-2484 GCA_035632815.1 Burkholderiales bacterium
GCGACGAGGACTTCTTCTTTCGAAACCTGGGCTGTGGTGTCCACGGATGGTCCTGAAAAGCGTTATGTCGATGGTACCATCCGGTCAATTCTCTAGGAGGAGGATGCAAATGTTGAGATTCCTGTTGGGTAGTGTGATCACGGCGGCCCTGCTGGCAGTTTCGTCTGCCGGCATGACGCAAGCGAAATACCCGTCGAAGACCATCGAGGTCGTCGTGCCGTACGCCCCCGGCGGCGGCACCGACAACCTGATGCGCACCATCACCGGCATCATCGACGAGAACAAATGGTCGCCGGTGCCGTTCAACGTCAACAACCGCGCCGGCGGCAGCGGCGCCATCGGCTTCAACTACCTGATCAACAAGAAGGGCGACCCGCACGTGGTCGCGGGCGCGACGCCGATGATCGTGTCCGGCAAGATCGAAGGGCGCCTGCCGGGCAACCACCGCGACGCCATGACCGTGCTGATGATCGTGGCGATCGACGAGCTGATGCTGTCGGTGCGCAACGAGTCGCCGTTCAAGACGATCGACGACTTCGTCAAGGCGGCGCGCGCCAAGCCCGGCGGCCTCACCGTCGGCGGCACCGCCACGCTCACCGAGGACCATATCTTCACGTATCTCTTCGAGAAGGCGGCGAACATCCAGGTGAAATACGTGCCGTTCAACTCGGGCGGCGAGGTCACCGCCGCGCTGATGGGCGGCCACATCGACGCCGCGGTCGAGAACCCGAACGAGATCGTGGCGCAGATCGAGGCGAAGAAGGCGACGAACCTGGCGGTCGCCGCGCGCAAGCGCCTCAAGGACGCGCCCGACGTGCCGACCTTCGCCGAGAAGGGCTACGAGTTCTACTGGGAGCAGATGCGCGGCGTGGTCGGCCCGGCCAACATGGCGCCCGAGGCGGTGAAGTGGTGGCAGGACACGCTGAAGAAGGTGGTCGGCACGAAGAAGTGGCAGGAGGACTACATCAAGCGCAACCTGCTCACGCCGACCGAGTGGACCGGCGAAGAGGCGCTCAAGTACCTCGACGGCCTGCACACCAAGTACGAGGAAGCCATCAAGGGCTTGAAGGCAGCTTCGAAATAGAACTGAGAAGTGCGTAGCGCAGACCGGATCACCGCGGCGCTGCTGCTCGCGTTCGCGGTCGCGTTCTCGGTCGGCGCGCTGAAGAGCTATCAGTGGTGGGGCTCGGGCGGACCGGGCCCCGCCTTCATGCCGTTCTGGCTGGGCCTCGTCATGGCGCTGCTCGCGCTTGCGATGCTCATTCGCAGCATCAAGGAGAAAAACCCCGGTGCGACCTGGCTGCCGCGCGGCGAGGGCCTGCGCGACGTGCTGGTGGTGCTCGCCGTGACCGTGGTTTTCGTCGCGCTGCTCAAGGTCACCGGCATGATCATCGGCACCGCGCTGTATCTCCTGGTCCTCGTGCGCTTCCTTGGCCGCCATCGGTGGTGGGTGACGGTGGCGATCGCCGCGGCCGCCGCGGGTTTCAACTGGCTGGTCTTCGTCCACTGGCTGCGGGTGCCCATGCCCGAGGGGATGCTGTGGATTTTCTAGGCAATCTCGCCATGGGGTTTGGCGTCGCGCTGACGCCGTTCAACATCCTGATGGCGGTGGCCGGCGTGATGGTCGGCATCCTCATCGGCGCGCTGCCCGGCGTCGGGCCGCCGTCGGGCGTGGCGATGCTGCTGCCGCTCACCTTCGGCATGGACCCGACTTCCGGGATCATCATGCTCGCCGCGCTGTACGCCGGCACGATGTACGGCGGCACCATCACCGCGGTGCTGATCAACACGCCGGGCGAGTCGGCCTCGGTGGTCACCTGCCTCGACGGCTACCAGATGGCGCTGCAGGGGCGGGCGGGACCCGCGCTCGGCATCGCCGCCATCGCCTCGTTCATCGCCGGAACCATCGGCGTGGTCCTGCTGATGCTGGTGTCGCCGCTGCTCGCGCGCTGGTCGCTGTCCTTCGGCCCGCCCGAGACCTTCGCGCTAATGCTGCTCGGCCTCACCACGGTGACGCTGCTCGCGGGCGACGATCCGATCAAGGGCTACATCAGCATGGTGTTCGGCCTGATGCTGGCGATGGTGGGCTACGACATCATCTCGGGCGACGCGCGCTTCGGCTTCGGCATCATCGAGATGATGGACGGCATCGACTTCCTGCCGGCGGCGATCGGTCTCTTTGGCCTCGGCGAGGTGCTGGCCGGCGCCGAGCAGAAGGGCGGCACCGTGCTGAAGACGAGCCTCAAGCTGCGCGACGTGCTGCCAAGCTACGCCGACTGGGTGCGTTCGCGCTGGGCGATCGCGCGTGGCACGGTGATGGGCTTCCTCGTCGGTGTGCTGCCTGGCGCCGGGCCGACGGTGGCTGCGTTCCTCACCTACACCGTGGAAAAGAAGGTGGCGAAGGAGCCGGAGAAATTCGGCAAGGGCGAGATCAAGGGCGTCGCCGGCCCCGAGGCGGCGAACAACGCCGCGGCGACCGCCGCG
>DASQGB010000122.1:0-3184 GCA_035632815.1 Burkholderiales bacterium
CTTCCTCACCGAGCAGGCCGGGCTGATGGAGCGGCTGTTCACCGCTTTCCGCATGCTGCTCGCGCCGATCCGCGGCGCGCTGTTCGCGGTCGTGATCCTCACCGCGACGGTGTTCGCGATGGCGACCGGCATCGTCGGCGCCGCGGTGACGGTGCTCGGCATCATGGCGAGCCCGATCATGATCAAGACCGGCTACGACGCCAAGCTTTCCGCCGGCTGCATCACCGCGGGGGGCACGCTCGGCATCCTGATCCCGCCCTCGGTGATGCTGATCGTGATGGGCCCGGTGATCGGCGTCTCGGTCGCCGAGCTGTACTCGGCGGCGTTCGGCCCGGGCTTCCTGCTCGCCGGCATTTATCTCCTCTATCTCGTGGTGCGCTCCAACCTCAACCCCAAGCTCGGCCCGCCGGTGCCCAAGGAGCTCCGGGTCAGCTCGGCCGTGCAGCTTGTCACGGAAGTCCTCGTCGGGGTGGTGCCGCTGCTGGTGCTGATCGGCGCGGTGCTCGGCTCGATGCTGGCGGGCCTCGCCACCCCGACCGAGGCGAGCGCCATCGGCGCGTTTGGCGCGTTTCTGCTCACCGTGGCCTACGGCAGGTTCACCTGGGCGGGCTTCAAGCGCGCGGTGCTGAGCACCACTGCGACTTCGAGCATGGTGCTGTTCCTCGCGGTGACCTCGAACATCTTCGGCGCGGTGTTTGCGCGATTGGGCACCGCGAACTGGATCACCGAATCGATGCTGGCGCTGGCGTTACCGCCGGTGCTGATGCTGATCGTGGTGCTGGTGCTGATCTTCCTGCTGGGTTGGCCGTTCGAGTGGCCGGCGATCATTCTCGTGTTCCTGCCGATCTTCTACCCGGTGGTGGACGCGCTCAAGCCGGCGCTCGGCGAGTCGCTCGGCATCCCGCTCGACATGGTGATGGTCTGGTTCGGCGCGGTGGTCGCCGTGGTGCTGCAGACGGCGTTCCTGTCGCCCCCGGTCGCCATGTCGGCGTATTACCTGCGGCAGGTCGTGAAGGCCTGGTCGCTCTCCACGATCTACAAAGGCATGTTCCAGTTCATGATCCTGCAGGTGATCTGCATCGCGCTGATCATCATCTTTCCGAAGATCGTGACCACCTTTCCGGACCAGCTGCGCGAGGACTCGCGCGCGATCAAGACCGAGGAGATCGACGACAGCGCGAACCGGCTCGAGGAAGATCCGATGAAGGGCGGCCAGTCGCAGGATGAAGAGGAGGAGGAGAGCGCCGCAGACAAGACGAAGAAGTAGCATGCAGTTCGACTTCGACGCGCCGGTCGAGCGCTCCGGCAGCTGGAGTCTGCGCTGGGGCCGCTACGCGGCGGACGTCATCCCGCTGTGGGTCGCCGACACGGACTTCCGCGCCGCGCCGGCGGTCCTGCAAGCTCTCTCCGAAAGAATCGAGCATGGGCTGTTCGGCTATACGACGGCGCCCGAGGAGCTGCGTGCTGCGATCGTCGAGCGCATGCTCCGGCTCTACGCCTGGCATGTCGATCCCTCGTGGATCGTGTTTCTGCCGGGCGTCGTGCCGGGTCTGCATCTCGCCGCGCGCAAGCTGGTGCCGCCGGAGGGCCATGTGCTCTTGCCGACGCCGGTGTATCAGCACTTCAAGCGCGCGGTCGAGCTTGCCCCGCGCGCGTATACCGAGGTGCCGCTCGTACTGGAGCGGGGCCGCTGGGTTTTCGATTTCGACTTCCTGCAAAAATCCGTTTCACCCGAGAGCAAGCTGTTCTATCTCTGTAACCCGCAAAACCCCGGCGGCACGCTGTTCCGCCGCGATGAGCTCGAGCGCATCGCCGCGCTGACGCGCGGCATGGTGATCGTCTCGGACGAGATCCACTGCGACCTGGTGCTCGACGCGGAAAAACGGCATGTGCCGATCGCGAGCCTTGCGCCGGAGGTCTCGCGGCGCAGCGTCACGCTCATGTCGGCGACCAAAGCGTTCAACTTTCCCGCCTCCGGTTGCGCGTGGGCAATCATAGAAGATGCGGATTTAAGAACAGTATTTTCAAGCGAGCTGAACGCGCATGTGCTGCCCTCGCCGTCGGTGTTCGGTTACGTGGCGACGCTCGCGGCGTACCGCGGCGGCGACGCCTGGCTCGCGGCGCAGCTCGAGTACCTGCGCGGCAACCGGGATTTCCTGGAGAAAAATCTGGAGCTGCCGCTCGCCCATGTGGAGGCGACTTATCTCGCCTGGATCGACTGCTCCACGCTGAACGTCCGAGACCCGCAGGAGTTGTTCCTGCGGCACGGCGTCGCGCTCTCGCCCGGGTCCCAATTCGGCGACGCGCGCTTCGTGCGGCTCAACTTCGGCACGCAGCGCGCGCGGCTCGAGCAGGCGCTCGCGCGGATCAGGAATGCTCTTTGCGCAGCGCGAGCGCCGCGTTGAGGATCCGCTCGAGGTGCGGATCGCGCACGCCGACCTCGTGCATGTGGTCCAGGGTATAGCGGATATAGTCCACGCAGGGGCCGCGCTCGCCGATGCCTTGCGCTACCAGCCGGGCGCGGCCGTGCAGGTCGAGCTCGCCAACGAAGGACGGATGCGTGGGATCGGCCAGGAAGGCGAGCGCCTGGATGGTGCGCCCGCCGCGCAGGCGGGTCGCAACGAAGCGCGGCTCGTAGACCTGCCGAAGCATCTCGCGCTGCCATAGCCGCGACAGCGCGCGCCGCGCGCCGGCATTGTCGATGCGATAGGCGACGCCCCAGCAGGAGCCGCCGCGGCACAGCCCCATGACCAGCCCGGGCTTGCGCCGCGTGCCGCGGTATCGGGTCGAGAGGATGCAGAGCGCGCGGTGATAGCCGTGCACCCGGGCGAGCTTGCGGTCCCTGTAGCCGAAGCACGGCGACCACATGAGAGAGCCATAGCCGAACACCCACAGGTCGCCCTTGGGAGGCAAGCGCGAAAGGAGTTCCTCCAGCTTCATGGCGCGGGATTATAGAATCGGCGCGATGTCCGCACGCCGCCCTCCGATCGTTGGGCGCTACACGGCTGAAGAAGTGGCACTTGCGGCGCGCAACCGCGGCATGCCGCTCGAAGCCCTGCGCCACGACCTCACGCCCGCCGGGCTGCACTACCTCCTGATCCACTTCGACATTCCCGACGCCGACGAGCGCTCCTGGCGCCTCGAGCTCGGCGGCCTCGTCGAGGCCCCCGCCGCGTTCTCGGTT
>DASQGB010000123.1:0-4291 GCA_035632815.1 Burkholderiales bacterium
GTGCCGCGCAGGCGCAGGACTATCCCAACCGGTCGGTGAAAATCATCGTTCCCGCCGCGGCCGGGAGTGTGCCCGATTTCCTCGCACGCACTATCGGCCAGCGCCTCTCGGAAAACTGGCGCCAGCCCGTGGTCATCGACAATATCCTCGGCGCGGGCGGCAACATCGGCACCGACCGCGCAGCGAAGGCGCCCGCCGACGGCTATACCCTGCTGCTCAACACGATTGCGCCGATCGCGGTGAACCAGAGCCTCATGGGCAAGCTGCCGTACGATCCGGTGAAAGACCTCGCGCCCATCACCCAGGTCGCGAATACCGCCAACATCCTCGCGGTGCATCCGTCGTTTCCGGCGAAGAGCCTGCAGGACATCATCCGCATGGCAAAGGAGCAACCGGGAAAGCTTAGCTACCCCTCCGGCGGCCATGGCACCACGCAGCACCTCTCGGGGGAGCTGCTCAACACTATGGCGGGCATCAAGCTCGTGCACATCCCGTACAAGTCGACCGGGCAGATGACCACGGACGCGCTGGGCGGGCAGATCCAGATCATTTTCCACAATGCGCCGGTCCTGCTGCCGCATGTGCGCTCCGGCGCGCTGCGCGGCATCGCCGTAACCAGCGCGAAGCGCCAGCCCTACGCTGCGGAACTGCCCACCATGAGCGAGGCCGGGTTGCCGGGGTTCGAGGTCAGCGCGTTCTTCGGCTTCATGGCGCCCGCGGGCACCCCGCCGGCGATCATCGCGAAGCTGCACGGGGAAATCGTCGCCATCATGGCGCTCCCCGATATGCGCGAGCGTTTTCTTGCGCAAGCCGCCGAACCCGTGGGCAACCGGCCTGACGAATACGCCGCGTTCATCCAGTCCGAAATCGTCAAATGGGCAAAGGTGGTGAAGGAGGCCGGCCTCAAGGTCGACTGATTGCCTACTGACAGGTAGGTGTTCAGACCCCAGCGCTCGCTGGGGTCTTTGCGGCGGCTAGTGCTAGTGCTTCTCGTCGTATCTCTTCCCGGCTGCGTAGCCGACCACGCCGCCCGCCAGCGTCGACACCGTACTGCCGCCCACCGCCGAGCCGACCGCCGCGCCCGCAGCGGCGCCGACCAGCGAGGCCTGGCTGGCGCAGCCGGCGAGGCCGACTGCAGCCGAAAACGCGATCGCGAGAGTCGATTTGTACATTCTGTCCTCCGTCATCAGGTTGAACTGCGATGAGGAGATTAGATATGCGATGCGTACTACGGTTGGTATCAGGTTGTTACCGTAAGTAACGGCGATCTCTAGCAGTTCGTGCATCAGGCGCTCGGCGCCGGCTGAGGTGCGTTGCAACTGAAACACAGGCGGGGTGCTGCGATATGCGCCGGCAACAGGCGCGGTCGATAGTGAAGCCATGAAGCCATCCCAGGACCGCCTCCCCGAAGCCGGCCGCCAGCGCGCCGTCGCCCTGGTCGAGGCGCGCATCGATGGGCTGTTCCAGCGGCTGCCGATGCTCTGCGGCTTCTTGGTGCGGGAGGACCTGTACGTGTCCGACGTCGCCATCAACACCTGGCCGGGCTATACCGCCGGCGCCGATCTGTACGAAGAGATCGCGGACACGATCGCCGTTCTTCTCGACGAGCGTCCGGAAACGAAAGATTTGCTGCGTGCCCGCACGTTCGCGCGAACGCTGCAGTAATGCGCATGAACCTCAATCACTTTCTCGTCATCGCCGCCGTGTGCGCCGCAGCCCTGCTCGCCCCGATTTCCCAGATCGCCGCATGGAACGGCATCCCGATCGACGAGGCATCGCTCCGCGAAGCGCTGCGTTTTCTGCGCAGCTAGGGGATTGCGACGGTTTTCACCGAGGGGTAGAGCCGCCGAAGGTTTCACACTTAGTCTCTGGCTAATGGCCCCCCGAAGGGTCATGCTGTCATTGTGATGCTCAAATCGCAGGAGCTGGCGCGCATCGCCAGCGTCACGCTCGATCACTACGAGCAGCGCGCGGAGGAGTTCTGGCGCGGCACGCGCGACCACGACGTAAGCCAGAACATCGCCGAGCTGCTGCGGCACATCGAAGGCGAGGGGCCGTTCACGATCCTCGATTTGGGCTGCGGCCCGGGGCGCGACCTGAGGGCCTTCGCCGCGCTCGGCCACGTCGCGGTGGGCCTCGAAGGCGCGCCGCGCTTTGCCGCCATGGCGCGGGAGCACAGCGGCTGCGAGGTGCTCGAGCAGGACTTCCTCACGCTCAAGCTGCCGCGAGGGCGCTTCGACGGCGTGTTCGCCAACGCCGCGCTGTTCCATGTTCCGAGCCAGGAGCTGCCGCGGGTGCTGGCGGAGCTGCGGGAGGCTTTGAAGCCGCGCGGCGTTTTGTTCAGCTCCAACCCGCATGGCCGCAACGAGGAAGGCTGGAACCGCGGGCGCTACGGCGCCTATCACAATCTGGAAACCTGGCGGCGCTACCTGTCGGCGGCGGGGTTCGTCGAGCTCAATCACTACTATCGCCCCGCCGGCCTGCCGCGCGAGCAGCAGCCGTGGCTCGCGAGCACCTGGAGGCGCTAGACCTTCACGAACAGCGTCTCGAGCGGCGTCGAGCCGCGCTGCGCGCTCCAGTGTCCGTGCAGCTTCGCATCGAAGGCCGCGCCCTCGGGCAGGACATCGGCGGAGAAAAAATGCTGGCCAGCCCTGAACACGCGCGAGCTGCCGTCCTGCAGGCCGATCTCCATCTCGCCCGCGAGGATGAAGACCCATTGCGGCTTGGGCGTGCAATGCCACTGGCTGCGAAAGCCGACCGGGCTGTGGCGCAGCTGGCAGCCGGCGGCGGGCAGGACCTGCGAGAGCATCGCCTGCGGCGTGCCTTCGGTGAGCGCGATCTCCTCCTCGCGCCACTTGGCGCGGCCGTCGCGGTCGGTGTACAGCAGGATCTTGCGGAAAGTGGCCATGCGGCGTTGTACCATTAGATCGCCGACAATCCCAGGGAGATGACCATGAGCATGCGTACGATCGCAGCTGCCGCTGCAATTGCCTTCAGCCTTGGCGCCAACGCGCAGGCGCCCGCATCGCGATCCATAAAGGTGCAGTCGACCTGGCCTGCGAGCATCACGCTCCAGGACCATCTGCGCATCCTCGCCGAGCGCGTGGACAAGCTGACTTCGGGCACGCTGAAGATCGAGGCCCTGGCCGCTGGGCAGATCGTGCCGGCCTTCGAAGTGCTGGATGCCGCCAACAAGAAGGTGCTCGACGGCTATCACGCCATCTCGTACTACTGGGTCGGCAAGAATCCCGCGGCCGCGCTGTTCGCGGGACCGCCGGGAGGCCCCTTCGGCATGGACCACATGGACTTCCTCGGCTGGCTGTACGTCGGCGGCGGGCTCGACATGTGGCGCGACTTCTACCAGAACGACCTCAAGCTGAACATCATCGCGTGGCCCGCGCATCCGTCCAGCCCGCAGGCGCTCGGCTGGTTCAAGAAGCCCCTGAAGAGCGTGGCGGATTTCAAGGGCATGAAATGCCGGCAGACCGGGTTGAACTCGGAGGTGTATGCCAAGCTCGGGCAGAGCGTGGTCAACATGGCGGGCGGCGAGATCGTCCCGGCCGCGCAGCGCGGCGTGATCGACTGCGCCGAATGGGTCGGCGGCGTAGAGGATCTGCGCCTCGGACTGCCCGGCGTGTTCAAGTATCACTACACCCCGGGGATGCACGAAAACAATTCGATCGGCGAGTTCGGCCTGAACCTGGACGTGTGGAAGAGCTTCACGCCGCAGCAGCAGGAAGCGGTGAATTCCGCCATCAAGGACACCTTCATCACCTGGATCACGCGCTGGCAGAAGCAGAACGCCGATGCGATCGAGGAGATGATCAAGAAGCACGGCGTGCAGATCCGGCGCACGCCGCCCGACATCCTGATCGCCTCGCTCAAGGCCTGGGACGAGGTGGCCGCGGAGAATTCGGCCAAGCACCCGACGTTCAAGAAGGTCTACGAGTCGCAGCGCGAGTACGCGGCGAGAGTGGTGCCGGCGAAGCGCTACATGTTCCCGCCGTATTCGTTCGCGGCGAACTACTACTGGCCGCAGGAAGCCGCGCCGGCGGCAGGCAAGAAAGCGCCGGCCAAGCCGTAGTTCGGCCGCTGCTGTGGCGCGGGGGCCACAGCAGCGTCACGCAAACCCGGTCTTTGGCGGCCGCGTGACTTATTGCACTCACCTCCCGACGAGCCCCGCCTACCGTGCTCGTCAGGGAGGTTTCATGCGCAACCCCTTGCTAGCCGTCTTGCTCGCTCTCGCCGCAGCATCGCCGGGCGCTTTCGCCCAGGAAAAGGTCTATCCCGG